>JBCCXG010000726.1:0-3480 GCA_039191945.1 Bacteroidota bacterium | reverse complement strand
TGCGTGCTCCAAGGCCATTTCGGTCGTCAGGGTAATGACGGCCTCCAACGTGTCAAATCGCTCGAGACGATCGAGATAGAGCTCAGTTAATTCGACCGAGGTAAGTTGGCCCGAGCGCAGCAGGGCAGCGAGCTGCGGGATGCCGCAGAAGGCCAGGTCCTCGTCTCGCTCGGGACGTATCACTTGCGGAATAGGCCACTGATTAACAGAGGCTGGAAGGGTTGGCAGCTGAAAATCCATTGGAAGTGGATCGAATAAAACGGCAGGAAAAACCTCATTGCCCAAAGGTATTGCGCGCATGGAGTCGAATCCTTTTCGATTCCGTTCGAGGTAGGTGAGCATCGTATCGATTTCCGTCTTCGTGAATTCGACCCCAAGTATTTTCTGTGTGCTTTGTACATCGGAAGAATCAAAGACAGAAGTGGTCGGCTCACAGCTGGATATCCAGATCAGAACAAACAAACTGAAGAACGAACCGGAAAGGGAGGAATAAAGACGACGCTTTTGCATTTTTCATTGGTTTGAATCGCGGCGTGAAAATAAACAGGAGATCGTTTACCGTCAGGTTCCTCACTACCGTCCGTCAGAAATCACCACAATTTGAGATTTGATGCCTTGAATGCCCGCAGCTCGGACTCACTCTAACATAATTAGTCGAGGTAAGAAGAATATTCTCATAAAGCAGGAATTGAATCAAATGTAAATATTTGATTTTCAATAACTTAAATGGATACCAAATTACACAGCCTTGCTGAATGGAAAAGTTGCAACGGTATCCCTAATTTCAATTTTGAATCAACCAGAAAATATAATGTCATCTCGACCGCCGCTCGACCGCCTAAAATGAAACTAGCATGGAAAGCCCAATATCCGAGTTGAACTTCATACTCTCTGCTCTCTTTGCAGTGGGTATGGGTTACTTCCTGGCAACGACAAAGAGGAAAAAACTAACGATAGCGCATGTCGTTGAGCATGTTCCTTCGTGGTTACAGTCCCTAGCACCGAGTAAAGCCCATCCATTGGTAAAGATCTATCCTTACCAAAGGCATCAAGAGGATCCTATCCCCATGGCCCGACCTGAGGCCACTGGGGGACCTCCTCGGTTGCTGCGGCTCGATCGGGCACAGCAGGTAGCGCAGTACCGCGAACAAATCGATCAATTGACCGAGCGTGAGCGGGAACTTACCCGACAAAGGGATCAGCTGGCAGTAGTCTTGCACGACATTCAATCCCAGCAAAACAGCCTGTTGGAAGAGCGTAAGCTCGCGGCTTTGGATCGCCTCAAGGCGGGTATGGCTCATGAACTGAACAATGCGCTGAACGTGGTGGGAGGTGTCATTGGTCCACTCAAGGACGATTTTGCGGAGCTGAAGCGGTCTATTGACGAATCCGATCGAAGCGAGGCAATTCAGGAAATAGAAGATCTTCTCGAGGCACTCTCCGATAGCTCCGATCGGGCGAGGATTTCAGCCGCTAAGTTCCTGGACTTGCTTCCGAAGAACAGCAAGCATCAGTGGCAAGTGTACGATCTGAGTGATTTACTTCGCAAGAAGTTGGATTGGTTGAAAATCAGCTATCCCGAAATACATTTTGACTTCCAAATAGCGCAGGGCTGTACCGTATCCGGGGATTTTTCTGAGCTACTCCTGGTCGTCCATCACTTATTGATCAATGCGATCGAGGCGTCGCATCGGCAATTGAAACCAAAAATTGGTTTGTCTATCCAGGAAGCACAAGGACAACTGATCATCGTTGCTACCGACAATGGGGTGGGCATTCCTGATTCATTGAAGGACAAGATCTTCGAGCCTTTCTACACCACAAAGAATAGCAACAAGGCAGTAGGTCTGGGGTTATTCGCCATACACGGACTCATCACCCAAATGCACGGTTCGATCGAAGTGAACGACAATATCGAGGAAGGAGGCTCCGTCTTTCGTGTGCTTATCCCAGTGAACCCCATGAAAGAAACTGATAGGTAAATCAATGCATAAAGGGAGGATGAAATCGATTGAGAAGAATTTTATTCGCAAAAAGAAGAATGATCTCTTTTTAAGCCGCAACGACAGGCCAAAACAGTTTTTTGGCACATGCTATGGCGTTAGTACTTTCTTCTCTATATTGAGAGGCCAAGGATTACGAAAATTCAAGGCCAACCATGAAGAGACGAATACGGTTCAAAATACTTATCCCTTTGTTATGTTGTTCATTTCTGCTGCTATTCTCCTGCCAGGAGGATAGTGAGATTTTTGATAACGTGGACTTAGAGGTGGAGAAGAAAACAGATCAGGATGAAGCCAAGAAAGCAAAGCCAGGTGGCTAGAACACTATAGGAGTAGAAATAGAACTGTAACCACTATTGAAATGACCAGGAATCTACAATCTTACATGAGACCCCTTGGTGCGTTTTGTGTCGCATGTTGGTTGATGACAGCATGTGAAATGCAAGGCGATGAGGTAAAGCTTGACAACTCAGTGGCGATTTCGCTGGAAACTGAGTTGGAAGAAGTACTAAATATCATGTCCAGCGATCCTCAAACTGCAATATCTAAATGCGATGAAGTAATCAACAAAGCGCAAAACGCGGCGTCTTCTTATTACATGGGGAAAGCGATGTGGTACAAGGCGTACATCTATGACGACATAGTGGAAGATGTATCAAAGGCGTATTTTGGTTACCATGATGCGTTGAAACATCTCAAAGATACAGACGATGCCACGATCATTGCCAAAGTCAGTAACAATCTAGCCATCCTCAACCAATACTATGCTCAATATGATGCTGCAGCTTCCATTTATGAAGAAATAGTTGCAGATGCTGACAACATTGAGGAGAAGTTGCTTTCGAACATCTATTACAATCTAGGTCGGACCTACAAGCTGAAAGGTGATAAGGAGTCATTCTTCAAAGCTGAAGCAGCATTTACCATGGCGTTAGAGCTTGCCAAGCGCATAGGGAATGATGAAAACATCGCTAGCGTCAAAAATCAAGTGGGGCTGATGTACAAGGACTTAGGTGATTATGAGATGGCTCGCATAGCCTATAGAAATACAGTTCGTACTTATCAAGATGCTGATCCATCTTCAGATGTTTTCGAATATGTCGGCAAGGCCTACCATGGTATCGGTGTGACTTACATGGAACAAAAACAGCATGATGATGCCATTGCTGCCTTCGAAAAGGCGTTGTTGTTTGAAAAGAGTAGTCGATCAATTTTCATTACTAAGTATGATTTAGGATCAGTACTACAAGATGCGGGACATATAGAAGAAGCAATAGCTATTTGGAAGGACGCGCTCTCCGAAAAGTATAACAAAAACGAACGGATCCAAGTCGAAATCTACGCCAAACTCACCTCTGCCTTAGCACTCAGCCAAAACTACGAGGAAGCCGTGGAGTACGCCCAGGCGTACAATCAACACATCAGCGAAATCCTCTCTGTTGGAGAGCAATACAAAGCAGAGAACGACGAAGTCATC
>JBCCXG010000725.1:0-3485 GCA_039191945.1 Bacteroidota bacterium | reverse complement strand
TCTACAGCTGCAACCTTACGACCATCCAGATCAGGGACTTCGAAACATGGATAGGTTTGAGTTGCTTCAAGAGCTGCTCAATGAGCCATCGTACATTCGCGTCGAGCTCTCTTGCGCAAAAGCGAATTATTTATAATTTTGTATAACATACATTTTTATAAGTAATGAAAAACAAAGGCCTGGGAGAATTTGAGGAACTGGTACTGCTGGCGGTCTGCATCTTGGGCAGCGAGGCCTACGGCATCTCTGTTAAGAATGAGGTCGAGAAGCACTCCGGGAGGTCCGTTTTGTTGGGGGCCGTGCACATCACCCTGTATCGGCTGCAAGACAAGGGATTGCTTCAGTCGGAGCTCGGAGGCAATACCAATAAGCGCGGAGATCGGCGCAAGCGGCTCTTCACGATCACAGACAGTGGCATGCAACAGCTTAAAACATCACGAGATTTACGGTATAGCATGTGGCAATTGATCCCTCAACTGAAACTGAGATGAGCCAAATACCTAACCTCCCTCGCTGGCTCGTGACCCTACTGACGGCCTTTGTTCCACGATCGATGGAAGAAGAGCTACTGGGTGACCTGGAAGAACTGCACGCAGATCGTTGCAAACAGCGTGGCTCATTCATTGCTAACCTATTGCTATTCGTAGACATGGTGCATCTCTCTTTGGGTTTCGGTCGACGCAAAACAAGGGCAAGAAATGCCTCTCCTTGGGGACATTATCTGTTGGTGAGTCGACGCAATCTCCTTCGTAACCGTTCCTACTTGATCGTCAATCTACTGGGCCTGACCGGTGGTATGGCTGTCTGCCTGCTCATTGCCCAATACCTGAGTTTTGAGCTGAGTTTTGATCGCTTTCACTCAGACGGACCCAACACTTACCGATTGTACAGTACGTCGGTCAGAAATGGACAAGCGTTACCCTCTGAGACCTCATTTACCTACGGGTTGGCAGCTGAGGCATCAGCCACCATTCCGGAAGTGGTTTCCTTTTGTCGGGTACGCCCCGTATTCAAGGATGAGGGGTGCATCATCTCCAATCCCCGCAGCGGCGCCAAGTTTCTGGAGGACGATAAGGTGTGGTACGTGGACCCTACTTTCCTGGAGCTCTTCAACTTTCCGCTGCAGAGCGGACACGACCCACACGTCCTGAGCCAACCCAACAGTATAGTGATCACGCAAGAGGCCGCGACCAAGTTATTTGGGAGGGACGATCCGATCGGACAGACTTTGCATATGGGCGGGGGAACGATCACCGGCGATTTTATCGTAACCGGCGTGTTGCAGGCCCTACCAGGCCATACACACCTGGACTTTGACTACCTGCTGCCCCTACAGTTCCTATTAGAAAACAACAACATCTACGTCCGCGGTGACGGCTGGGAGTGGCAAAACTTCGTCACCTACGTCCAGTTGACCCCTTCCGCCGATCTCTTCGCGACCGGGGCAAAGTTCGAGCAAATCCTGGAAGCACATTTGGATGCACAGCACTGGCAATCCAATTCGGCATATGCTTTTGGCTTTCAAAAACTGCAGGACATTCACCTGGGCAGATTCGACCCCAACGAAGGCCTTCCCTGGCGACTTTGGTTCTTTGGGCTCATCGCGGTGTTGATCCTGCTCATTGCCTGGTTCAACTACATCAACCTGAGCACGGTACAAGCGCTACGAAGGGCCAAAGAGGTGGGCCTTCGCAAGACACTCGGTGCCAACAGGCGAGCCATCACCCAACAGTTTTTGGTGGAGTCTTGGCTACTCAACAGCCTCGCGGCTATGATGTCGGTCATCGCAGCGTATGCGCTCCTCCCGGTCCTTCATGACATCGTCGGCAACGACATGCCCATGAGTCTTTATCAGGATGGGCGCTTCTGGGCAGTACTGGTACTCACCATTGCCGTGGGATCCGTTTTATCAGGTTTGTATCCCGCCTTCGTTTTGGCCTCTTTGAGTCCCCTTCGATCCCTGCAGACTAACCAAGGTGTTTTGACGCAACGGATCAGCTTAAGGAAGGTACTCCTCACTATGCAATTTTTGGCCTCAGCCCTATTGATTGCTGGTACCTATGTGATTTTTCGACAAGTCGAATTCATGCGCAGCCAAGTGCTGGGCATCGATATGGAGCAACTGGTGATCGTTCCCGGTCCGCGTGCGGCCATCGAACAAGGTTGGGAGATCGTGACTTCTCAGTATGAAGTATTTAGAAACGAGGTGAAAGCCCATCATGCCATTTCCTCGATTTGCGGCACCAGTAACGTCCCGGGCGAAGGGACCATCTTCACGGGTAATATGCGGCGGCTGGGCGCCCCATCCTCGGAGGACGTATTCGTGGACGTCGTGCTGGTGGATGTCGCCTTTACGGACACCTACGATTTCAAATTTATCGAGGGCCAACCCTTTCAGCCTGAGGTGGCCTCTTACGGGGGCGTCCTCCTCAACGACAAAGCCCGACAGGTGCTCGACATGGGTACGCCAGCCGCAGCGCTGGAGGAGTCACTGGTTATCAGCGGTTACGACACCCTACCCGTTCAGGGTGTGGTAGAGAACGTCAATTGGTTTTCCCTCGATCAACCCCAGGTGCCCATCATCTACGCGCTCGTGCATGACTACAATTCCTATTTCTCTATTAGGGTCAGCGCGTCCGATATTCCTGGCGCCTTGGCCCATATAGAAGACACCTACAGGGCTCTCTTTCCGGACGACCCTTACACCGGTTTCTTTCTCGATGAGCATTTCGATCAGCAGTACCGCGCCGATCTGCAGTTTGGTAGACTGTTCATCACCTTCGCCTCTGTGGCGGTGTTTATCGCCTGCATTGGTCTCTTCGCATTGGTTTCCCATGCGGCTACGGTGCGGACCAAGGAACTCGGCATCCGCAAAGTGTTGGGTGCAGGACTTCGCAACGTAATGCTGCTCATCTCCAAAGAGTACCTGATACTATTGGGCATTGCGCACCTGGTCGCGCTACCGATCTTCTGGTGGGCGGCGAACACCTGGCTGGAAAACTATCCCTACCGGGTAGGAATCACCTGGGACATTCTGCTTGTTCCCGGAGTGCTCTTGACGTTCATCGCCGCACTGACCGTGCTGTATCGCACCTACTTATCCGCCAACGCCAATCCGGTGGATTCATTGAGGGCGGAGTGAGGGGTTGGGTGGGGTCGAAAGATCTCAACGGGAAGAAGAAAAAGGAGGCAACGAGGAAAGACGGATGCGACACAACCGGAAGCGGCTATCTTTATATTATCAGATAAGCGCCATTGTGGTTATTTAAGTCTTAGATGTAATAGCTCTATTCAATGGTAGCAACGGGGGTTCCTTTCATGCTCTCACTTACTAGGTAAGAAAGAAATTTTGTAAAAGGTTCGATATCTCCCGAGACACTAGCTTCCTCCAAAGTTTTCATGTATTCAGCTCTTTGTTCAACTGGGATAACCGTCCACGGATATCCACCAGATGTAAGCATCGAATTCATTAGAAATCTGCCCAT
>JBCCXG010000724.1:0-3492 GCA_039191945.1 Bacteroidota bacterium | reverse complement strand
ATGATTGTCTGGCGCATGAAGAACATGAATATCCCGCGCAGCAGTGCGGAGATAAGGATCACCACCCCGCAGATCAAGATGCTTAGCGCAAAAATTGAGTAGGTCTCTTCTTGCAGGCTGAACCCATCAAAAAGTTGAAAGATACCATAGCTCTGTTCCAGGAGGTCGAAAGCCTGGCGTACGGTCCAAGCAGGCACAATTGAGAAAATATTGGATATGATGATGAAGATCGTACCCAATAGGAGGTAGTATTTGTACTTAAAGAAGTATTTATTGAGGGCGGATAATTCTTTCACAAATAGCTAATCAGTTGTATAGTAATTAAGTAGCCGAAAAAGGGTACTAGGCACCTATTTTCGTTACAAAAACAGGAGGCCTAAGGGAGGTAAACACGCGTATTCCGAAAATGGTTAGTTTGCTCAAAAACGGGTAGCTTTGCCGATCTTTTCCGTCTGGCAAGAATATAAACACCATTCAGATAGTTATCATTCCAAAGGTAGACCGTATTACTGAAGAGAAACTGATTCCCTGATGATTGAGACAACTCCTGACACGAAAACCGCCCCTCTTTTCGAGCAAATGAATGTCTTCGAGCACGAGCAGGTTGTATTCTGTAACGACCCAGCAACTGGGCTCAAGGCGATCATCGCTTTGCACAATACAGTACTTGGACCGGGGATGGGAGGCACCCGAATGTGGCACTATGCGTCGGAGCAAGAAGCTATTACTGATGTACTCCGGTTGGCGAGAGGCATGACTTTTAAGAATGCGATTGCCGGACTGAATCTGGGTGGTGGAAAGGCCGTAATTGTAGGGGATGTGAGGAAACTCAAAGACGAAGCCTTCATGAGGAGATTTGGGAGATTCGTTGATAGCTTGGGTGGCCGCTATTGGACTGCAGAGGATATGAATATGACCACCAGAGACATGGAGTATATTCGGATGGAGACCCCATACGTTGCCGGGCTACCGGAAAGTATGGGCGGCTCTGGAGATCCGAGCCCCGTGACAGCATTTGGCGTCTATGTCGGAATGAAGGCGGCGGCGAAGGCAGCCTATGGGAGTGATAGCCTCGAAGGGAAGCGCGTGATAGTCCAAGGCACAGGCAGTGTTGGCTCACATTTAGTAGACTATTTGGCAAAAGAGGGTGCCAAAGTAGGTATAAGTGATATTTTTGAGGAGAAACTGGCCCGAGTCACGAAGAAACACAAAGTGGAAGTAGTCGACCCCGACGACATTTACGATTCCGATATGGATATCTACGCACCATGCGCCATGGGTGCGACCCTCAATGATCAATCCGTCGAAGCACTGAAATGTGCCATCGTGGCGGGAGGCGCCAATAATCAATTAGATGATGAGGAAATACACGGCAAGAGACTTAAAGAACAGGGTATTTTGTATGCTCCAGACTTCTTGATCAACTCTGGCGGCATCACGAATGTATACTACGAGCAGCAGGGCAACTATAACCGTGAGCGTGTCATGGCTCAGACGGAGAGGATATATGACGTCTGTCTTGATGTTATAGAATATGCTGAAAAACGTCAGGTGACGACCCATCAGGCAGCGAAGGACCTTGCCATTCAGCGAATTGAAAAAATTGGAAAAGTTAAACTCGCACATTAGTGCGCATTGAAGAGCGAATATGTTAAATAGGCGAATACTTAGGATCAAAGCTATGCAAGCTTTGTACGGATATGATCTCGCCGTCGATTCGCTAAAGGAAATCATCGCCAATGAGCTATCCAGTGAATTTGAGTTCGACCCTGCCCTGCACGATTCATTGGATAAGAAGCAATACGAAAAGAAACAGCGATTTGTCAAGCGGACCTTTCTAGAGCGCCTGGAAGGTCAGTTGCCAGACGATAACATTGATACGGACATTGCCGAGGGTGTCGAGAAGCATCAGGAACAATTTGGGGAGCAGTTGGCCAAAGAACGAAAGATGGCTCGGACCCGGATGGAGCAGGAAATACGCAATATCTATCGTAATTATCTGAAGTTTCTACTGATCCCTGGAGAGGTCGCTTTGATCGAAAAGCAGGAGAAGGAGAGAAGGGAGAAGAGTCATACGAAGCGTAGGATGGACTACTTCTACCATTTCATCAATAATCCTGTGGTCGATGCGCTCAGCCGCTATCCTTTGCTGGCGGACAAGGTCAGGGATTTGAAGATCACTTGGGATCAAGATCGCGATGAAATGCGATCCTGGTACAAGGATGTCTGGGCGAAGAATGAGACCGTCCTCGACTATCAAACGAAAAAGTCCCCAAGCGAAGAAGACCACTTCCGGGCAGTGAAGCATCTCATGAAACAACTGGTCTTTAAAGAGGAGGTAGTCGATGAGTACATGTCGGGGGCAGACTTACATTGGTCAGAGAACAAGGCCATCCTCAAGAGCATGGTCACCAAAACCATCCAGAGTTACGATCCTCAGATTGAAGAGATGTTTGAAATGAAGACGCTTAGTCTCAACGAGGAGGATGACTTCAGATATTTTCGCGTGTTGTTTGACGAGACTGTTGACAGAGACCTCGATTTTCAAGAGATTATCGCAAATAAGAGCCGCAACTGGGACATGTCGCGTGTGGCAAAATTGGACAAGATTATCTTGAAGATGGCATTGACGGAGATGATCATGTGCCCCAGTATTCCCGTCAAAGTGACGATCAATGAATTCATTGAGATTTCGAAATTATATAGCACCCCCAAGAGCAAACAATTTGTAAATGGGATTTTGGATGTATTGGCAAACGAGCTAACTTCGGACGGAACTATAAAGAAAAGCGGTCGGGGGCTGATCGATAACAAATAAGGTTATGAGTAAAGGATCTGGAAGTTCATTTTTTGCCTTTCTCCTTGGACTGATCGCCGGAGCGATTGCCGGATTGCTTTATGCTCCTGAGAAGGGATCCCACACGAGGGATAAGCTCTCCTTCCTGCTGGACAAGTATAAGAGGCGATTTGAAGACATCCTGGGAGAGATACTCGAAGGCAAAGCCAAAGTCGAAAGCGAAGCCAAAGCAGAAGGAGAAAAGATTATCAGCAGTGCAAAGGAGAAAGCAGAGCAACTCTTGGACGATGTCAATGGGCTGATGGACCAGATCCGCAACGGCTAGTTTCCCTGGACTTTAACACTTCATTAGGATTTGTACACCTTGCGTTAGAAGGGAGTTTCGCTAGCTTTGTATCACAACAGAAAATCATGAGCAATATGACAATCTTAAGAATTTTAGCAGTTGCCATCGTTGCAGTAGCTGTAGCGAGCTGTTCGAGTAAGGATACAGAAGCACGCATTGCGAAGCTCGAAGGCCGAGTTGCCGAGTTGGAATCACAAAATGGAGGTAGCTCCACTGCACCACCTGCGATCAGTGCTGCCAACAATACCGCGACACCGGAGCCAGAAGTGAAGCCTGACGGTCCTCTGCCTACGTTCGCGTGGGTGCAGACCGATCACGACTTTGGTACGATCAACGAAGGAGATATTGT
>JBCCXG010000723.1:0-3509 GCA_039191945.1 Bacteroidota bacterium | reverse complement strand
GCCAAAACCCCTGTCGAAGTGCGTTTCCAGCAGGCCAGGAATCTGTGCGTCCAGGTCCGAAATGCTTGTCCCCTCCTGTAGAGTGAAGTAGGTGTAGAAATCGGCATAGCCCCAATCATCAAAAATCCACCAGTCCTCTTTATCTATGCTGACCATGGATAGGCAAGCATCAAAGCTGAAGTGCGAGTTGGCCGGAATCTGATAAACCCCGGTTACTTCGTATCGCTCTTCACCATCCAACAAAAGCAATTGGCCCATGGGATCCTCATCCCCAAAATACTTTTGGGCCATCTGCTTCGAGAGTACAAGGGTCTTTGGCCTGCTGAGAGCAGTTTTGGGATCACCCGATACCCATTCCCAGGTGAAGACCTGGTGCAGGGTGGAGTCCCCATAGACAATGTTCTTCTCCTGAAACCGTCGACCTTGGTATTCCATTAAATAATCAAAGTTGCCGGTGAACCTGGCAACATTTTCCACCTGAGGGAAATAATCCACGAGTGCGTCGGCAACAGGGGCATTGCCCCATACCTGGAGCTCAGACGTGGGTAGGGTATCATTTGCCACCTTTTCACCGGTCTTCCCGAAATAGTGCAATACCCGATAGGTACGATCGTACTTCTCGTTGAAGGTGTCATAAGAAGCTTCGTTTTTGACGTAAATGAGAATGAGCAAACAGGAAGCGATACCGATGGCCAGCCCGCCGATATTGATCATCGAGAAGACCCCACTTCGGAGGATACTCCGCAAGCTCACTTTGTAATGATTCTTGAACATGCCGTAGTTATTGAGTTTTTGATTTGTCCTGGGCGATTTGACGATACCGGGCCGAAAAAATCGAATGACGTTCCACATATAGCGCCGCCGGGCCGTAAACAGCCCCAGGTCGACCACTTCCTCGTAGAACTGCTCCTCGATATCTCCCATGATGCTCTCTTGCAGCATGGGCTTGCAGTACCACTCGATGAACTTTTGAAAGTACTTCGGCGGCTGTGGCTTAGCCATGGCTGAACTTCAACTGGGGTGTTAAATCCCAAAGCTTCACCCTGGAGTCCTTCATCTCTTGAAGGAGGGCCTGTCCTGCGCTGGTGATCTTGAAATAACGCTTTTTACGTCCACCACGCTCCTGAGTCGCGCCACCCATGTAGGACTCGAGGTAACCTTTTTCCTCCAGTCGATAGAGGGTGATGTGAACAGAGCTGAGGTTGATCTCACGGTCTTGATGTTCCTTGATGGCTTTTACGATGGTATTGCCATAGGCCTCTTCACCAACGATCAGGACCATGGTGAGGATCAACTCCTCAAATTCTCCTAGAAAATTGCTTCGCCCCATTATTATTGATTTTGTAAAACAAATATACGGACGATTTCTATTTAAGTTGTAAAAGAAATGGAAAGGCGGCTAAATAATACGAATCGACCGCCCAGGGGATTGCCGCTTGGTGGCTTCAGACATAGGTTTTTAGATTTTTAGGCATCCTCGAGAATTATTTTGCCCATTGGCCTCGACGTGGAGGCTCAATGATGACTTGTGTCTGTCAGACCGAAGCACTTTGAGTGCATTGTAGTTTTTTGTGAAATTTTCGGAGCATTGTAATTGCCACCACATTGGGCACCAAGAACATTGCCAGGGATTGAATAACCCCAGTTGCATCCTCGATAATTCCGGCCTGCAGTCCGGCGTAGAGATCCAATAGATCCATCACCAGCCGGACCGTCAGCGCGGTCAGGATGGAATGGTACGTGCCAAAAACCCAAATACCGACAACCATACCTATGGCAATGGCCACATACCTTGCGGCAGAGTTGAGCATGATGAATTCGCTGGCACCGCCGGTATCGACCCCAAATGCCACCATCATGCCCTGGCCATCGAGTAGGTTCCACAAACTAAAGGCTATGGACCACAAAGTGAGGTAGCCGGCGATCAATCGCCACCACCAAGGGAGTTTCAATTTCAAAGTCATAAGATGAGTCGTTTCGTTTAGAAATGCGGATGATCGTTGGCCACCTGTTCCCAAGGCGGGATTGGTTGCTCCACACTCCAGTGTTCGGCGATCTGGCCGTTTTCCATTCGGAACCAATCAAAGACTACCCGCTCGTTGGCTCCGAAAAAGTGTGAGTGAGCCATGACCAAGTCCCCCGATGCTAGAATACGCTTGTTGTCATGGGGCATTTTCCCGCCTTGTTTTGCCAAGTGATCCTTCAGTACCATCTGCCCCCCGAGCGGACCTTCAGATTCATGATGGTAGGTGTAGTGAGGGCTCACCAATTCTTCAACTGCTTCCATTCGGCCGCGATTGAGCACATGATCCAGAAATCGCTGCACCGTCGCTTTGTTCTGGAAGCGATCCTTATCCGAAATATCGTCCTCACCGTTGCCAGCTCCTGCAATGGCCTTTTGCAACTGCTCATCGGTGATGGGCATCAGGGCATCCCAGTGTTCGATGACCTTGCCATTCTCAATCCGCCAAGCATCGGTGCAGTAGAGGGGCAAGTCCCCCAAGGGGTTGGGTGCAGTGTAGTATCCCTGGTAGGCCATGGTATCGCCATCCGACACCCACCTTATGGGCTTGTAGCCGAAGTCCATTTGCAGCATCTCCTTTAGGTGCTCGCTGGTGTCCTTGGCCCAAGGGTTGTGCTGAATGAATGACGGATCGAAGTGGGTGTCGATGCCCGCTTCGCTTTTGTCTTTCAGGATCGCATCCAGGCCATCCCAAACAATTTGTATGTTACGCTTCTCCTCTGGTGTAAGTGCCATGTGATTGATTAGGTTTTAAATCATATGGCAAACTTTCTATCTTTGTATGTATTAGTCAAGTAGTCATAATTAAATGCTATAATATGTATTTTGTGACTAAAACTGATAATCAAAACTTTACGATAGAAGAAAATTGGAAAAAGTTGAATATCACCAATGTCCGGTGACTTATTGCATGAGCAAGATTGGCGGTAAATGGAAGCCCATTATCCTATTTCTGATGAGAAAGGGAGCCAATCGGTTTGGGATTTTGGAGCGAGGGATCGAAGGAATTACCAAGCAAATGTTGACGAAACAACTCCGTGAAATGGAGGCTGATAGCATCCTGATCCGCAAGATCTATCCCGAGATACCTCCGAGGGTAGAGTACTTTTTCACGCCATACGGCGAAAGCCTTTTTCCCATCATCGATGCGATGAGCGAATGGGGACGTGCGAATATGGAAACACAAGACGTAAGCTGTTGAGTTAGCTAGCCATGCAGAAAAGAATGATTATTGTGGTTTTTGCAGCGCTCTTCCTCAGCGCAGGGATACCAGCAAGGTGTCAAGAATCATACGAGGCCTCTCTCAATCAATCATTGACTACCCTTGAACTGGGAATGGAGCTTTCCCCAGAAATGATACTGAAGTCAATGCCAACAACAACTCAAGAAGCACGAATACTTTACGAGGTAGACTATGGGGAACGGGGTAGAACCTTCCAACAACTCAACACGCTGATAACCACTAAGGCCTTTGCGGGGTATTCGG
>JBCCXG010000722.1:0-3516 GCA_039191945.1 Bacteroidota bacterium | reverse complement strand
TGAGGACCGACGAAGCGTTGGCACACGAACTTGCGAGCGTTGACAAGAGCGATGTCCCATCTTCTCGCGTCGACCTTGACCAGGAGCTCGCACTTGCACTTCAAGATGAAGAAGATGCCTTCGACAGAGAGCTACGATTTCAACAAACTAACAGGGACTCGCAAATCAATGCATATGCCAAGCCTGGCTTTATGGCCGACGCATTTGCCGAACGTGGCTTTGTGCCCAAGGCATATGCCAAACGTAGCTTTGTGCCCAACGTATATGCCAAAAGTGACTTTGCGCACAACGCAGATGCCAAATGGCACCGTGCGCCCGACGCCAATGCTGACGCCTCTGTTATCTCCATGAACAACGCAGGCGGGGGCCAACCGGTCGGTGTAGTACAGCCCTACTTGGGTGTAAACTATTGCATCGCCCTTCAAGGTATTTACCCGTCTAGAAACTAAGTCTACCAGTATGGATTTTGGGCAGGGGCAAGGTGCGTGGGCGCTGGATGTCACTGGAGTGCTGCATCACGTTGATGTGGCCGGTTTTGTGCAGATGACCGAAGAGACCTTTGCACTGTTAAGCTGTGGAGCTGACGGTGTGTTATGGGCAATGGCCAGCGATCAGTCGGAGTACCTGCTCTACAGTTTGGATCATGGAGCACATTGGGAGCGAGTCAAAGCACCTGTTGAAAACACAAGACAGCTCGCAGGCACTCCTTGGGGTTCCTGCCTGGTCGTAACTACCAACCACTCGACTCTGTTAGTGGAGAAGGATGGGACCTGTGGAGTGGTTTTCCGCGAGGGTGAGGTGGACCGAATCTCTTGTAGCCCCGATGGGTATCTCTGGGCGATATCCAAGGATTCCAAGCCTGGAGGTGGGCAACTCATCAAATACTGCCATCATACACAATTGACGTTACAGCCATTGGCCGGCTTACCCACGGGTGTCGCCATTGCCTCAGGACCTGACGGAGGGGCTTGCGCAGTGACCCTGGGCGGAGAGGTCCTTAGCATTCCAATGTACCAAATGGCGGGCCTTGAGACCAAAGGGGGTGAGGCCTTTGCTGCGGACATTTCGATAGGTCGGGATGGTACACTCTGGGCGATTTCTGCCGAATCAACCCCCCAGCAGCTGGCTCATCATTTGAAATATTGGCATCCTCAGAAAGATGACTTCCTGGCATGGCATACCGTGCCCGATTTGGAGGTCCGAGCGGTGGCAGGAGCTTGGTAGTAACAAAATGCGGGAAAGAAGAAAAGGTGCCCGAGGGGCACCTTTTACAACCAATCATACATAATATACGAAAAGGATTTATACTAATCCTGAACGTCTTTTTCAATCGAACTGAATACGCTCTATCTCTTCCCAAACTACATAAGTGGGCTCGTTCCCATCAAATACGAGCAGTCCAGTATTGTCCTCCGACACATCCTGGCTGCGCTCCAGCCGCAGGGAACTTCCGTCTCTTAGTGTGACCTCGGAGCTGCGGTAGCCGCGTGGTTTGATCTCCTGGATATTGCCAAAAGGGATGACGTACTCTATGTCATCATCTCGGCCATTGAGGACTTCGAAATCATACGCTTCATCCAAGTCAAAGATGATTTCCCCTTTGAGATCTCCATTCGTGGTGTTCACCGTCCCCGCTAGCTTGCGGTTCTTACCGAAGCTGCTGTATGCCGGTCCAGAATTTGTCGGATTTTCAACGAATTCTACGCTATCGAAATCCCTCCATGGAATATCGATACGGCCGAGTCCTGCTACGGTGACGATGATGCCCCGATTTCCGCTGTTGACATCGTTACTTCCTCGGAGTTCCAATTCGCGACCTGACATCAAAGTGACCAGAGACCGGCTGCCCCGATTTTCAATGCTTTTGATTTTGCCGAAGGCAATGGATACATCACCGTCATACGTGTCACCATCTAGTTTGTCGGTCGTGACCCTTTCGTCATGGTCCCACTGGACAAACCCGGTAAACTCCCCAATGCTTGTTTTGACGGTGCCAAATAGAGGGTCTCCAAACTTCTCTTCCAGCTTTTTCGGGGTGTCCCGAAACTCAATTTCCTCGATGCGATTCCAGCTCAATTCAATGCGACCAATTTCGTCGTCCAGCACTTTGATTTTGTTGCCAATGTCGTTGTAGCCATCACCGTCTACTTCTATTTCGGTACCATCCTGTAAGGTGACCATGACCTCGTCCCATCGACTGGGTCGGATGGTTTTGATCTCGCCAAACATGCAACTGAATTGATGAATGAAATTGCGATCGCGCCCTGACCAGTTACTCGAGACCCAAGTGGTGACGCGATCATCCCAACCTCGCTTTTGATATCGAAGCTCGTCGATGTCTCGACGACTGAGATAATCCAGATTTGAATTTTCAGTTTTGGAGGCATTGAACATGTCGGTCCAATAGACTTCCTCTTTACCCCAGCGGAGAGCTCCTTGATAGACGTCTCCATCTTCCATGGTGATCTTGCCATAGATGAAGCCTTCATCTTGGGCCTGGACGGTTTGAGGGAGGATGGATAGTTGGACTGCGAGTACGAGGATGTAAGGTTTAACTAAGTAATTCATGACGAAGATGAGTTTTTTTCGGTTGCTCAACCCCGGTCAATCCTCGGTGCTTAATCCGGTGAGCCAGGAGGACATCGTCCTCCCAGCTCCGGACTAATGCTAACTGAGTTTTTGACCTGTGGGCACCCTATTGGGTGATTGACAATTCGAAGATGCCTTCTTTAGATAAGGTGTGAAACCGAATTCCGACGGAGTGGGCCATAGCCTTACCGAATCGGGATATGTTCTAGATGGGGTGTTTTCACTACACAACAAGGTATAGGGCTGCCCTGAGGTCGATCCTCAACCACCCCGCGGTCATCCCCTGATCAGGGGTCTTCCCTGCAGGGCCTGGAGCAATACGTAGATGGCGATCAAAAGGTAGCAGGCAGCGAAAACAATGGTCCATCTCGTGCTCTTAAGCAAATAGAATGAGACCAGCGGCAAGACCTGAAGTGCGTGCATCCCGACAAAGTGAGCAACCCTCGGGTCTCCGTATTTCTTACTCCAATTGAGAAACGGCCAACCGGTGCCGCCATCAGCCGCACCAATCGTATGACTCATCCTGGAGCCCATCACAAATCCTTCGAGGGAGAAAATCACGAAGATCAAGATGCCCAGCCGGATGGCCCAAAGGTAATGGGTGGGAAGGTGAGGGAATGAACCATTAAAGAACTGGAGTCCTACCGCAGCGGTCACCAGGGTGACGGCGGTGGCTGCTAGCGCCATGGCAACATATAAATTGGCGTATAGTGCACTGCTTTGGTTGAAGTGAGATAGCTCTCCGCGTCCGGCCTGCAGACCGATGTAGATAATCTCGAAGCCAAGCATGAGCACGATGATCCAGCTGTAAACAAGGACCGAGTTGGTGGTCTCCAGGTCAGCCATGAGCCACGCCATGGTCCAGCTGTAAATACCGATGGACAGGGCAAACTTGATGGGTTTATACCACGCGTCGGTGCCCATAAC
>JBCCXG010000721.1:0-3518 GCA_039191945.1 Bacteroidota bacterium | reverse complement strand
ATCGATTGCAAAGGTATAGTCAATCGATTGCATAAATTAAGACAATCGATTGCGTAAAAAGGAAATAATATATAGCTTCGGTCGATATACATGTTCCTCAAACCCATCTTATGAATGAAATCTACTAATATCAAATGGTCGAGCTGGCTTCGCGTTATGGGCGTAATCAGTTTTGCCTTCTGCTTGCACGCCCAGGCGTTCTCGCAGCGTATCAATGTCAGTGGAACGGTCTCCGATCAAGACACTGGCGATCCGGTTCCGGGTGCTACGATTTTGATACAAGGTCAAAGCCAGGGTACCGTGACAGACATTGACGGGAGATACAGCCTATCAGCACCGTCAGATGCTGTATTGGAATTCAGCTATGTCGGTTATCAGCGTGTCGATGAGTCCGTAAATGGCCGAAGCGTCATCAATGTTTCCTTACCCGTGGATGTTCGGGCCTTAGAGGAAGTGGTGGTCGTTGGCTATGGTACGCAGAAAAAGAGTGACGTAACCGGGGCCATTGCCACGGTCGATGACAAGACCATCAATGAAATTCCGGCGACTGACGTAGCGTTGGCACTGCAGGGTCGTGTGGCTGGTGTTGATTTTCAGCGGACCTCTGCCAAACCGGGATCAGATATGCAAATCAGGATCCGAGGCAATCGATCGTTAGGTTCTCCCGACGGCGAAAGCAACAATCCACTGATCGTACTGGATGGGATTCCCTTCTCCGGTAGCCTCAATAGCATCAATCAAGGAGATATCGAGTCCATCAATGTGTTGAAAGATGCTTCCGCCACCGCAATCTATGGCTCAAGAGGGTCGAATGGTGTCATCCTGATCACCACCAAGAAAGGTACCGCTGGCAGGTCCAGGCTGACCTACAATGGCTATTTCGGAGTCTCGACACCTCTGGCCCAGTACGATGTATTCGATGGCGACGAATACGCAGAATACGTGACCATTGCTGGCACCAACCCCTTGACTGCGGACGAACAAGAATCGATTGCTGCGGGTAGGGAAGTGAATTGGCAGGACTTGTTGACCGAGGACAACGGGATCATCCAAAATCATGAAATCGGATTTTCTGGAGGTACGGAGAAAACGCAATACCTCGCGTCGGCAAGCTATTTCCAGGAAACGAATGCTATGCCTGGACAGGAGTTTCAGCGATACTCACTTCGGCTCAACCTCGATCATCAAGCGACGAATCGCATCAAGATCGGCATGAACATGTTTTCATCCTATGCGGAAAGAGACGGACAGGGAGTCAACTACTTCGGCTCTTTGCTGAGTTACAGCCCCCTGATGAAACCGCGCAATGAGGATGGTTCTGTGAACGAGAATCTATATGCGGGTCACATCGACGAACCTTTTAATATCAACCCCTTACTCTATTTGGATGAAGAGCTATTTGAAGACAAGCGACGTACGTTGCAGAGCTTTGCTAGCCTGTATGGAGAAGTGGAGATCGTCGAAGGGCTACGGTATAGGCTCAATGTGGGCCTGGACCTGGAGTTCAATCGACGAGGTGATTTCGAGGCAGAAAGATTGGATGCTCAGACGACCAACTCAGCGAACATCAGCAACGGGCACCAGTGGAGTTATACGCTGGAAAACTTGCTGCTGTATGACAAAACTTTCAATGATGTACACGCATTCAGCTTCACTGGCCTTTTCAGTGTGCAGGAACTCGAATCCTCGACTTCCAGGTTCGGCACCACTGCGTTGACGGCCGATTACCTGCAGTTCTACAATTTCAATCAGGCCTCGACGACGATTGCAGATGGCAACCTGTCTGATGCGCAGAAGTACACCAAGTGGGGTTTGCTATCGTACATGGCTCGGATCAACTATACCTATGACAGCCGCTACGCCTTGACGTTGACAGGGAGGGTAGATGGCTCCTCGAGGTTGGCAGAGGGCAATAAGTGGTTTGTGTACCCGGCGGCGGCTTTTGCCTGGAATGTCAACAATGAGGCATTCATGAGTGACGCTGGGATCGTTTCTGACCTGCGAGTGAGGCTGGGATGGGGTAGAACTTCCAACCAAGCCATCCAGCCCTTTCAGTCCCTGGGTAGACTGAGCCCCATCAACTATAGCTTTGGCCCGGACGGGGGTGAGCTAGGGTACTTTGTGTCCAACTTGCCGAATCCCGATTTGACCTGGGAGTTTACCACAACCACCAATTTCGGAGTGGACTTTGGGTTCTTGGAGGATAGAATCAACGGTTCCATTGAATTTTATCAACAAGACACAGAGGAGATCTTGCAAACGAGGGAATTACCCATCGTCTCGGGAGTCTCCGGTGGATTCCAGCAAAACGTCGGCGAGACCCGGAACAGAGGGGTAGAAATCACACTGGGAGGCGTAGTTGTAGCACCCAATACGATTGATGGGTTTCGCTGGGAAGTCGATGCCAACTTTTTTGCCTACCGAGAGGAAATCACGCAACTGGTCGATACCCTGACGCGAGACGTGGCCAACGGTTGGTTTGTTGGGGAGCCCATCGATGCCGTGTTTGACTACAGAAAAGTAGGTATCTGGCAGTTGGGTGAACAAGATGAAATTGATGCTTTTGATCCAGGTCGTTTGCCAGGTGATATCCGTGTTGCTGATGTAGATGGGGATGGGATACGAACGGACCAAGACCGCACCATATTGGGAACCTTGAATCCCGATTGGGCAGCGGGGGTAACCAACCGCTTCTATTTCAAAGGCGCAGACCTTTCAGTAGTGCTGTTTGGTAGAGTGGGGGGCCTGATCGTTAGTAGACTCCATCAGAACCAAAGCCTGGAAGGCCGAAGGAATCACCTCGATCTCGACTATTGGACACCCGACAATCCGACGAATGCCTATCCAAGAACAGGGGATCAATTCCCCCAGTATCAGAGTACGATGGGGTACTTCAGCGGTACCTACTGGAAGATTAGGACCCTTAGTCTGGGCTACACGATTCCTCGAAACGTACTGTCATCCATTTCCCTGGGCGATGCTCGGGTCTATATGACCGTGAACAATCCCTTCAGGGCGTTTGGGTCAGAGCTAGTGGATGCGGGCGGCTTAGACCCGGAACCCAACAGAAGAGGTGGAACTCGTACACCCGGTTTTGGCAATCGCCTGACGTACGACGCAGACGCACCGATCATGACGTCCTACATATTTGGTGTCAATCTCACCTTCTAAACCCTCAACACGCAAAAGACATGAAAAGCATAATGAAACTACATATTAAGATTGTTTTGGTGGCGATGGTCGTGTTCGCCGGGTGCTCTGATGTATTGGATGAGCAGCCAAGATCGATTCTCACGCCAGACTTTTTCGAGACCGGAGCGGGAATTCGAGCGGGTTTGACCGCCGCATATTCGCACTTTCGATACTATTACGCTTCAGAGCCGGGTTTTTACCTGACCGTCTGCGGTACCGATGAATACCACCATGGTCAGCAAATCAATAACCATCCGTTTAGTGTTTATACGAGTATCGATGCCTCCAGAGGTGAGATGTCTTCTGCCTGGGACCGTGCCTATCCT
>JBCCXG010000720.1:0-3521 GCA_039191945.1 Bacteroidota bacterium | reverse complement strand
GAACCCACCTTTTCGTAGATGTAGGGCGTGTCGCTCTCGTCGATGATTAATCTCAGGAAGTCGGGAAGGTCCGCGATGAGCATGACATCATTATCTTCTCGGTACTGCTGGAGTTTGTCATTGATCTCGGCCAAGATCCCAAAGGTGTAGAAATACCGTTGCACCTCCTTTAGTGACTGATAGGTAATCCATTCCTGATCAATGACCTTGATGAGCGATCGGTAGATAGGCATGATCTCCTCCTCCACATGCTTCACAAAGGCCAAATCTTTGGCCTGATCTTTCGTCCACCACAAAGTCCCATCCTCCGCCGCCTTTCTTCGCGTATCACTCACGACAAACTCACCATCAAGGATTTTCACAAACAGTCCTGCTGGTCCAGAAAGCTTTCTTTTGTACGCCGACGGACCACCATAGGGCTTCATGCGATCTAAGGCCTGCAGACAATGCTTTCTGCACTTGTTTTCAAAGCCGAGTCCCGCAATGCGCAGGCGATCTAGAAAAGATGAAAAGAAGCCCTCCTCGCGGCTCAATTGCAAGACCTCCTGCGAGCGCAGCTTATAGACATCCTTGAGCGTCTCCCTAGCAAGCGAGGTAATCTCCGAGCGGAAGTCCCACGATTTGCCTTCCTCCACGCGCTCTTCGGCAAACTGGGTCAGCCAGCGCCTCAACGTTCTCTTCTCCTCCAGACCTACATCCGCTAACATGTGGTCAATGACCTCCTGTAGGACCTTATCAATGTCCAACTCGATTGTGAAGGTGCCCTGCAGTCCCATCTCCCGGGCAAACGACCTGATAACCTGATGAAAAAAGCTGTCGATGGTCACCACCGAAAACCTGCCATAGTGGTGAAGAATTTCCTTGAGAACGATCTCCGCCCGCTCCTGAAGATCCGCCTGACTTAGGGTAAGTTCTTCACGCAGAAGATCCCCCATATCCGTGGCTTCTCCCGCGGCAAGGGACTTAAGGACATCCAAGATGCGCGTCTTCATCTCATCTGTCGCCTTGTTGGTAAAAGTCACTGCCAAAATACGCTGGTAGGCCTGCGGCGATGCAAGTGCCATTTTCAGGTACTCCTTGGTCAGAGTAAATGTCTTGCCAGATCCAGCCGAGGATTTGTAAATGACGACTGGCTTATCCAGTAATTCTTCCGGTTCAATTACCATGCTTCGGAAGTGAGCGTGTCTATCACTACATTAATATTCCTGTAATATTCAGGTAACATACTTTCAATTAACACCGGCATGATGACAAGTTACAGAACCAGCTCGATTTTTCTATTGGTCCTTTGCTGCCTATCAGTAAACATACTAACGGCTACCGCTGCGGAGCCCACAAAGCCGCAGATAAAGAACTTGCAAGAGGTAATCAACAGTCAACATTACCCTCAAAAACTCAAGGACAACCCCATCGAAGGGAAGGTAATTGTCAGCATTTGGCTGGATGCCGAGGGGGAGATCCTAAAGTATAAAGTGGACGAAGCCAATAACGAAGACCTCAAAGCATTTGTCCAGGGGCGCGTCCCGTTACTGGAGTTTGAGCCGGCCAGGGATGAGTTTGGTGCACGCACCTACAGCAAGGTACGGCTCCCTTTCGAGTTCAAAATGGAAGAGTGACATCGCATTCGGCTAGGTATTCGTTAATTACCTGTTAATACAATCGTATTTTACGTAACATTTACTTAACTTTGGCGTAATCTTTCACTAAACGGATCGCCATGAAATCATTTTATATATTATTATTTGCAATGTCAATCAGCCTCGGAACATGGGCTGCTGACACGTTGAGAGTACAATCGGAGACGACACCATCTGGCGTGAAACCCAAGGTTACTAACCTATCAGAAGTGATGGATGAAACGGTCTATCCCATTTCCCTAAGGCAACAGGGAGTAGAGGGAGTCGTAATCGTGGAACTTTGGATTGACGAAAAAGGTGAACTGACCAAATACCACGTCGCAAAATCTACTAACGATTTATTGCAAGAAATTGTGGAAGGAAGAATCACCCTTCTGGAATTTGAACCGGCGAAGGATGCGCTCGGACAGAATATCAACAGTAAAACGAAATTACCTTTTCAGTTCATGCTGGACATCGATTGACCAGTGACATGTTAAGTTAACTTATTAGGGCCCGCCAGGGCCCTTTTTTATTTTCCACCCTCTAGCCGTGCAAAGTAGGCGTAAGTCCTCATGAATGACTCCTTGATGCGGTCATTTCCAGGATCCCCAATACTACCCAGGTGGGTATGATGCACTTCCTTGGAAGCCTGGTATTCACCGGTTTGGACGCGACGACCCACTTCGCGATAGGCGTCTCGAAAAGGCATTCCTGACAGCACTAATTCATTGACCAGCTCTACCGTAAAGAGTAAATCATACCGATCCTCATCGAGAATATTCTCCTGCACCTCTAGTCCATCTATCATGAGTGCGGCGATATCCAAGCAGTCTTTCAGCTCATCGAATGAGGGGATGAACCGCTCCTTCAGCTGCTGCAGGTCCCGATGATATCCTGAAGGTAAATTACTGGTAATGAGGGTCATCTCATAAGGCAGTGCCTGTAACTGATTGGTTTTACCTCTCAGCAGTTCAAAGCCATCCGGGTTGTGCTTGTGAGGCATGATGCTCGATCCTGTGGTAAACTGTACCGGCAGTTTGAAGAAATTGAAATTCTGACCGCTGTACAGGCATACGTCCATGGCCAGCTTGGACAAGGTGCCCGCCAATGAAGCCATTGCCATTGCCACGGTTCGCTCCATCTTTCCCCGTGTCATTTGCGCGTAGACGACGTTGAAATTGGGCTCAGCAAAATACATCTCCCTGGAGGTGGCGTCCCGGTCCAAAGGGAAGGAAGAACCATAGCCAGCAGCAGAGCCAAGGGGGTTTTTGTTCGTGACTTCGTGAGCTGCCTTGAGCACGATCAAATCATCTACCATACTCTCTGCATAGGCACCAAACCAAAGACCAAAAGATGAAGGCATCGCTACTTGCATGTGGGTATAGCCAGGCATGAGGATGTGCTTGTACTGCTCACTCTTACTCAAAAGGAGGTCAAAAAGCGTATGCATCTTCCTAGCCACCCAACCGATCTCCTCTCTGGTGAATAGCTTGAGCGCTGTGATCACCTGATCGTTGCGCGATCGCCCCATGTGAATCTTCTTGCCTAGATCTCCCAGATCGCGTGTCAGCATGAGTTCTATCTGAGAGTGTACATCCTCCACGCCCTCCTCAATGGCGAAAGTACCAGCCGCGACTTCTTTGCCAATGGCCTCCAAACCGTTTACCAATTGCTCTGCATCCTTCTCTGAAAGCAAGCCGACCTTGCCCAGCATTTTTGCGTGGGCTTGCGAACCAACAACGTCATGTTTTGCAAGGTACAGATCCAGTTCCCGGTCTTTCCCTATGGTAAATTTTTCAAAGAACTGGTCGATATCTTCGCCTTTCTGCCAGAGTTTCATAGGTAGGTGGATTTCAATACAATGATTAAAAGAACTGCTTAAGCGTATGAATCAAGGTGATG
>JBCCXG010000719.1:0-3529 GCA_039191945.1 Bacteroidota bacterium | reverse complement strand
TTTCTAAATTAATCTTTGACATCATTTCTAAAATTTTGGGGTTGTGAAGGTTGTTTGGTTGTCTCTGAGGGCTGTTAGAATTTTGGAAGGCTCTACTCGATGCCTGTAGTCACCGCCCTCCGTTCGTGCAAAGGAAATCGTTCCGTCCCTCTCAATGATAAAAGTGGCAGGTACGGGTATCTCACTGTCCTCATCTGAGTAGTAGCTATCGTAGTCGCCGCCCAGTTGCGTCATCGCAACTTTGGATTGCTCAGGGTTGGGATGAACCGTGGTGAATTGTTTCGCGATGATGTTGCTATTGTCACTCAACACCTCAAATTCCAGGTCATTTTTCTCCTGGATGTTAAGGGATTCATCGGGGGTCTGAGGAGAGATGGCGATCAGTGTGCCACCAAGCGCCTTGATGTCCGGAACAATGGACTGATACTGGCGAAGGGCCAAGTTGCAATACGGGCACCAACTGCCGCGGTAGAAGGTAAGTACAACCCTGCTGGTCTTCAGCATCTCGTACAAGTTGACGCTCTCATTGACCGCATTGGAAAGTGTAAAGTCAGGTGCCTTGTCTCCCTCGACAAGCTTTAAAACGGACCGGTGTTTGGCCTGCAAAGCCTCGGCATCTGCACCGAAAACGTCCAGCGCTTCGGTGGGCATCATCGTCGAAAGGTTCTCTTGCAGTTCTCTTAAGCCTTCTCGGTAAGAAGGAATGGCTACATCTTTCATTATTGAAAATTTTTGTGGTTTTTTTTCGGAAATATTGATACCACAAATCTCCGGTCGATGTACTTGACTAAAAATGAACTGTGACAGGAAATACCCTTGAACAGAGACAAGCGGAAATCTTGAACTAGTTCAAGATTTCTCCGCTATTTTCTGACTTGAGCGCTTCAAAAATTGCCGGTGATGGGTCGTGGGGAGCAACTCCATGCTCCATGGCGTGAGTTGCTTGTCATCGGCGAAAGCGAGGGTAATGATATCTTTAGCGCCAAGAACTCCTCTACTCCCCAACGGTATTTCTCGGAGCACAGGATTACTGGGGCTCCTTTGGGCTTGAAAAAACTAAGATCCCCGGAGATACTTTTGCTCCAATCTCCTGTTAGCTTTGAGCATGCCATTCAGCCGGGAACTACTTTTCTTTTTCAGTGCGCTAGGTGCCTTTAATGGACTGTTGGTAGCCCTCTACTTTTTGTTGATTGCAAAACCCAAACACACCTCCAATTACTTCCTGGGATTACTGCTCCTGACGCTGAGCATCCGAACGGGCAAATCGGTTTTCTTGTACTTCAATCCCCACCTAGCCGGAGTGTTCCTGCAGGTTGGGATGTCTGCCTGCCTATTCATCGGACCGTCCCTTTATTTCTACCTACGATCCGTTAAGCAGCCCGAAAAGTCCATCTCCGATTGGAAGTACCACTTCATTCCGCTTCTGGCGATCATCCTCTTTATTGATGTGCGATACCCTTGGTATTCGTACTTAGAAGAATGGCGGGTGTTCTTCCGAGGTATTTACCTGATCTGGTTGGCTTATCTCCTCTTCTCTGGATGGGTCATCATGGCTCAGCTGAAAAAGCTACTCACGCGACCCGCTGACTTCTCGGGCATGGAAGTTTGGATCGTAAGCGTCTACCTAGGCAACGTATTGGTTTGGGTGGCTTACAACACCGTGAGCTATACCTCCTATATCGTCGGTGCCCTGTCCTTCTCCTTCATCCTCTACTTGCTGTTCCTGTTACTCATCTACACGCGTAGAAAAGACCCCTCATTCTTGAGCAGGCAAGTGAAGTATGCCAACAAAAAAATAGAGGATACGGAAGCCAAGAATCTCCACCGGCGCCTGGATCAGCTGATGAAAGACGAAAAACTATTCCAAGATGCCAACCTCAAGCTGGCAGATGTAGCCAAGAAACTCAATGTGCTGCCACACAAACTGTCACAATTGATCAACGATAACCTGGACAAGAACTTTGCCTTGCTCGTCAATGAATACCGCATCGAAGACGCCAAGCGATTAATCACAGAAGATCAACACCTGAAGCTTGAGTCCATTGGCTATCAATGCGGATTCAACTCCCAGTCCACGTTCTACGCCACGTTCAAGAAGCTGACTGGCACGACCCCTGCCAAGTACAAAGAAGACCTAGCGACCGCAGGTCCCAATTTATAAATCCGTATTCCTGAATTACGATCCCTCACCGGACGTGGGTCGTTGATGTCCATCTTCGCTCCAAACTCAAAATAAATGGACCCTCTACAATCGCTCATGCGGACTCAATGCTTCAAGAGGTCACTGAAACGCATGCTTTTCATACCGATGGTTATTCTCCACTTTGCCCTGATCGGCCAGGTGAGTCCGGAACCAGAACTAGCCGGAATCAAAGCCACGTTGCTGGACTACATCGAAGGTACCGCCAAGGGACAACCGGCCAGGCTGCGAAAAGCCTTTCATCCCGACTTCAATCTGTACACGGTCAACGACTCTGATAGTCTGTGGATCCGTGACGGGGAGGCGTACATCGGCTACTTCAAAGAAGGAAAAAGCAACAACCGAATCGGCCGCATCCTTGACATTGACTACGAGGGTAATGCAGCGACCGCCAAAGTGGAGATCACAGTCCCGGGATGGAGAGTGTTCACCGACTACTTTCTGCTACTCAACTACCTCGGAGACTGGAAGATCGTGCACAAGAGCTACTCCTGGCGTGACATCGTTCCGGCAGACGAAAACGCCCACCTGGATTCCATTTTTGCCTCCGTGGATCGACCCAATCACCCGGCGGTAGTGGCGCTAGCCCTTCACAAGGGTGAGGTGGTCTATAAAAGGGCCTTTGGCAGCTCCAACCTGACCCATAAAATCCCGACAACCGTCAACACGCAATTTGAGCTCAGCACCATGTCGAGGCAATTCACCGCGTTTGCCATCCTTCTCTTGGAGCAGCAAGGTCGGCTGTCTCTCAGTGATGACATCAGGAAGTACCTGCCCAGCCTTCCGGTTTATGATGAAGTGATCACCATTGATCACCTGCTGAGCACATCCAGCGGGCTCTCGGACATCTGGCCCATGCTGGAAATGCAGGGCATCACGGACGAGGATGTAGTGACCCAGGAAGAAGCTTTGTCAATCATCCGGAAACTGGATCCCGTTTTTACGCCCGGTGAAGACTATATCTATGGGCACACCGACCAAGTGTTGCTGGCAGAGATCGTAGCCAAAGCCAGCGGTAAGGGCTTTATGGACTTTATGGAAGAAGATGTCTTTCTACCTCTGGACATGACCGGTACGAAGATCAAGGACGCTGAAGGCACTGGCCTCAACAATATGGCTGAGCACTATCTGCCTACCGACTCTGGGTTTCGCAAGACGAATTCGGATCTACAGCTGCAGGGACCGATCAACGTGTACTCAACGGCTGACGACCTGGCGAAGTGGGAGCTCAACCTGCTCAACCCTAGGGTAGGCAACGAACAATTAATCCAAAAGCTCTTCACCTCTTGCAGGACCAACGACGGCTCCACGATGTACGCTTTGCGCGGG
>JBCCXG010000718.1:0-3533 GCA_039191945.1 Bacteroidota bacterium | reverse complement strand
GCTGATTGTGACCCGAGGTCCCTGGTGGAAGCTCTCGCTCAATAGGCGCGTGAAAGATTGCCGAATCAAGAGTGGTGATTTGGTAGGTTGACGTCTTTGAGGCGCCCAGCCGCACGTGCCCTGCGGAATAGGTTTTGATTTGTTTGGTCCAGCTCCATGCAACGACCCGGCTCCGATTCCACGGGTCGCAGCCTGACTCCACAGGGCAGGCCTCTTACCAGACCGGCGCTGGCGGGTCTGGCGCTCCCACCCACTGGCCCTCACTCGGTTGATGAGTTGATTCTCGCTGCATGGCAAAGCTCAAATCTCTTGCAACTGAACCATTCGAAATCACCGGCAAAATACCGGCGCACTGAGCGTCCTGTCGAGGCGTGCTGCGGTCTGGTAGAAGTCACAAGCTCGGTTGATCTCTCCCAGCTCTTCATAGCCACGCGCTGCGATCGCGTAGTTGGCTGCGCTATCGGGCCACGTCTGTATGTTCCATCTGGTGGCTGAGATAGCCTTTTCGGGCAGATCATTGATCAGATATACGTCCGCCATTTCCGTAAACAGTCGGTAGTGCAGATCGGGTATATTGTGCTGGGTGACGACCAGCAGGTAGGCATTGCCATAGATCTGCTTGTAGTAGTTGATCGCTACCTCGCAAGCTACCTCGAAGTAGCGCAGTGACATCTCATGGTCTCCCAACTGGTCACGATGGATTTGTGCCAGTCGCAGGTAGGTTTCGATGTGTCGGTAACCACTCGTGACCAACTCATTGAGGAGTCGAATCGATTCCTGAGGTTGATTGACGTACTGATAGCAAATGGCCAATTCCTCTTTGAGCGATGATTTATCGATCGGGGCGAACTTGTCAAATATTTCGAAGTAGTAGATCGCGCGGCGATACCGCTGCTCATCAAAGGCTTCCTGTCCCTCTTCCGAGATCATGTCCAGCAACTCGCGCTGATAGGTTTCCATGTCCTTCTCCATCCGATGAAATACCCCCAGATCGCTGAGTATGCCCAAGGATTGTTCGAGTTGTCCCCTGGACTCCAGCTGCTGAGCCATCTCAAACTTTGTGCGACGCTCGGCCAGGTACTCCTCGTAGGCTTGTCGCTCAAAGTAGTTATGAATCCAAACGCCGGTCATGATCACAGTAGCCACCACAAAGGTGAACCCAAAGGCCCAGGCAGTGGCTTCCCAGTTTTGCTTGTAGTCGATAGGTGCAGCAGAATAGGCCGTTCTTTGCTTCCGTGGCGGAGCACCTTCTTCCCAATCGACGGTGGAGTAGTCCGCAGCACCATACTTCAGCGTCAGGTCGTGCCGGGCCCGTTCATAAGGATTCGAAAGCACCTGATAGGCTTCATTGATGGCCTTGAACTCTTCTTCCGTGTTCTGACCCAGGTTCTTATCTGGGTGATAGCGAACCGCTAGCTTTTTGAAAGCCGCTCTCACTTCCTCCGTCGTGCAGTCCTCTGCAAGCCCTAATGTCGCGTAGTGATTCTGCATTGGAAATACTTCCAGTTTGGAACGTCACATTGCGCCCCCTATTTTATTATTCCTTCAAAATGAACTGGAGACCGAAGTAGCCCAAGAGACAAAGTGCTAATCCTCCGAGGAGACTTGTAATCAAATATACGATAGAAATATTCCAATTACCGTTTTCTATCAACTTGATGTTTTCAATGGCGAAGGTGGAGAATGTGGTAAATCCGCCACAAAAACCGGAGACTAGTAGGAGCGTCCAAGATTGGCTGCTTTTGACGGCGCCACTCAGCAGAATACCTATTAATAGGGATCCAACAAGGTTGACTATTAGTGTCCCCACTGGAAACCCGTTGCCGATGCGATGAAAAAATGCCAGACTGATTTGGTAGCGCAAAGCACTGCCAACGAAGCCTCCGGCACCGACAAGCAGTAGGTGATGGATGTTCATGAGTTCTTCTTTAGGTAGTCCTGAGAGAAAGCGACCGCATCGGGGAAAAATGCGTGGAAGTCACGCTCAAATTTGTCATAGTTGGCTTTGAGGTCGTGCACCGCCTCCTCCATGTGGGATTTGAAAGTCGTCCTACTAGCCAGACCAGTCAGGGCTCGGTCGATGCCTTCTGTGAATTGATAATTGTATAGCCAATTGTCACGCTTCATGTATTTGAGCATGTGGGCGGCACGTCGCGGGATCATATCCCTGAAGCGATCGGTCACAGAGTAGAACCAGCCGGTAAAGGCCTTCAAAGGTGTATCGGAAACTTCCTTCCATGATCTAGCCAAAAAATGGTCGTAGAATATGTCCACGATAACAGGTGAGTAGTGACGGTACTTTTGCCGTAAGATGGAGGTACTGGACCGTACCACTTCATGTGTGTCAGTAAATTCGTCGATTTTGCGGTGTAGGCCGATGCCTCGCTGAATCTCCTCAGGGTAATCCCTAAAATCAGATCCCTTGACAAAATCGCCGATGAAGTTGCCAATGATAACCTCTTCGGATTTGCCTGACAAGTAGATGTGCGCAAGGAAATTCATCGATAGTATAAACGTCTGCACCGCATTAGGGATGCATCCTCAGGATTCACAAAACTTGGTAATTTTAGAGAATATAAGGTGAAACGCTTACTTTTATCGAGATAATCCTGCGAAGGGGGTATATGTCGGCAGCAAATCAGCTCAACGTTTTAATTCAACTGGCGAAAGCAGACGGAGTCATAGTTCAGGATGAGATAGACCTTATCAAACATATCGGCGAGGCCAATGGTATGACGTCGGCAGAGATCAGTGCATGTTTCGATAACCCCCGTGACATTGGCGATTTGAGTGGCCTTCCTGATGATGAGAAGTACGACTATATCTACAACCTTGTCCAACTCATGAAGATCGATGGGCGCTTGTACAAAGAGGAGCTCAATTTTTGTGCTAAGGTGGCTGGGAAGTTGGGTTACGACGAAGAAGTACTTCTCGAGCTATTGGTCAAGATTTACAGTGATCCCGATATCACCACCGACAAGCAAAGCCTTAAGTCCACCATCCAAAAGTACCTCAAGCATTAGATGACGCATCAGGAGCACTTTGCTCACCTGACGCAGCTATTGAAGACGGAACGAGCCGAAGACAGGAAGCAGTATGAGCAGAAGATCAGGAATCGATCTGTCTTTGACCGTCGGAAAGATGGCGTGACCTGGTATCCGGTGACGGTCACACGTTCTTCTTTGAGCACCGGTGAGCGATGGGTGCTCGAGGTGGAGCGGACCCAGGCACAGGGCCAACGACACCTATTGCAAGTGGGATCGTCTGTAAGCATCTTTTTGATGGAGGAGAAGGTCACCCGCTCGGCTAACGGGGTCGTGAGTCGACTGCATCAGGATACGCTCCGTATTGTACTCAACCGTGAGGATCCACCGCCCTGGTTGGAGGATGGGAAGTTGGGCGTAGACCTGCTCTTCGACGAGTCCACCTACGACGAGATGGAGAAGACCATGAAGCGACTCCAGCAGACAAGCAAGGGACGGATTCTGGAACTCATCCCGATTTTACTAGGCCACCAAACGCCCGCCTTTCGT
>JBCCXG010000717.1:0-3536 GCA_039191945.1 Bacteroidota bacterium | reverse complement strand
GCCTCATTAGCTATCAAGGGATACGCACCAAGGGGAGAGCGGGCTAAAAACGTAGCGAATCTCCAACCAATAGGCTGATTGCCTAGATCGCCGTCAAAAAGATCCTTCCCACCGCTGTGCTTTGGTCTGGATGACGGCGTAATTCAACTTACTTTGTCTGTCACTCAAAAACCAAAAAACTCAAGAACTTATCAACTCGCCGAAGGCGCATCAACTCATCAACTAAACAAGGGCCAGGGATAGGAGTGGCAGCCCACGTTGCTGGGGCTGGGTAAAAAGCTAAATGGAATGTCTGGCTGAGCTGGTCGAAGTCTGCTAATGTCAAGGGAATAGCATTTCGACAGGCTCAATGTGACACTAGTTTCTTATTCGGAGGCTTTTTACACAGCCCTCGGGTTAGGTAGCGCGGTGGAGCTACAACGGATAGCCCGGTCGTGAAGTAGAGATAGTCCGCACGCTTCATTGACTCCGATCGTCTTTCTCTCACTTCACGAGGCCCCCAAATAAAAAAACCCCTCGAAGAGCTCGAGGGGCCAAGGTGAGAATCGCCAAACCTAACCTAACATACTACCAGTAACCCACCTTTGTCATTGGGCGTTGAGCGACCAATCGTATTCGTAGAACGATGGGCGCTTCGCCTCTAATTTTGTATCTCTGTATTGATTAACGTATTCTATCAGCGACTGGCCGTCCTTTGTAAAATCTCCCCGGTACCAGCTGAAGATCTGTGAGAGCTGCACCTTCTTCCCATTAACAGGCACAAACCAATCAAGGTTCAATACCTCCCGCGTCCGTGCATCCAGCTGCTCCTCGAGGCGGTCTGGGAAGTAGGCGTACGTAGCCAACGGGGGGCAACTCATTGCTGCACAGACCAATACCCAGTGCAGTCGGGCATCCGGATAGGTCGGATAGAGCAACCCTTTCTCCAACTCATCGAGGGTCATCATCTTGCCCGCGACCTGATGCTTGATCCCGTTGAAAAACCCTTTGTTGTCCAGTGGACTCTTCAAAGGCAGGAGATCGGTCACCTGCTTGATCACCGCAACGTTGTACGCGTTGATGAGGAACGCTTTTTTGGTGGCGTCGTCGAAGCTCTCGTAGTCCGCCGTGGACATGTACGCCAGCAACTCGTTGAGCTGAGTGGGATCGCTCTTGATGGCTTCATAGTCAATGAGGCCACGGTCGTTGACATGGGTCTTGAACAAAGCATCGGCCTGCTTGAAAAACTGGTCTTGCGCGCTCACAATGAACGGGCTGAGTAATAGTATAATCGCTGTTATTTTCTTCATTTTTCCAATGAGCATTTGCTCTATCGAACGCGTTCTTCGGCATCGGGTTCTTTCGATCCCTGGTTCGAATATGAATGTGTCCGACCATTGACATAAGCAAATGATATGCCTAAATTGATCTGACCGGCCTTAAATTGAGCCGTTAACTTGAAACTCAAGAAATCTACTCGCATGCAGCACATAGTCATCATCGGCAATGGCATCGCAGGCGTCACTACGGCGCGCCATGTCAGAAAACGGAGTGACAGCAAAATCACGATCATTTCAGGCGAAACCGATCATTTTTACTCGAGAACGGCGCTCATGTACATCTACATGGGTCACATGAAGTACGAGCACACGAAGCCGTACGAGGATTGGTTTTGGGACAAAAACCGCATCGAACTCGTGCGAGGATGGGTGCAGACGGTCGACTTTGACGACAAAACCGTGAAAATGGAAGATGGCGCAGCGATCTCCTACGACCAACTGGTCATCGCGACCGGCAGTAAGTCCAACAAGTTTGGCTGGCCGGGCCAGGACCTGGAGGGTGTTCAGGGACTTTATAACATGCAGGACCTGGAACTGATGGAGAGAAACTCCGCAGGCATCCAGCGGGCCGTCGTGGTCGGGGGCGGGTTGATTGGCATCGAGATGGCTGAAATGTTCCACTCCAGGCACATCCCCGTGACCTATCTCGTGCGAGAAACGCACTTCTGGAATGGGGTCATCCCCAATCAGGAGGCGCAAATGATCGATCGGCATATCGTGGAGAATGGGATCGACCTCAGACTCGCTACCGAGCTGCGCGAAATCGTGGATGATGGCAATGGGCGAGTGCAGGCGGTCATCACGAACCAGGATGAAACGATTGATTGCCAGTTCGTAGGACTGACGGTGGGTGTGTCGCCAAATGTGGACTTCCTGAAAGACACGGCACTGGACATCGAAAGAGGTGTAATGGTCAACGAGTACCTCGAAACGAATATCCCCGATGTGTATGCGGCGGGCGACTGTGCCCAGCGACGTGTGCCCATCCAGAATCGCCGGCCGATAGAGGCCGTGTGGTACACTGGACGGATGATGGCGGAGTCACTGGCCAAGACCCTGACTGGCGAAAAGACCGCGTACGATCCAGGTTGGTGGTTTAACAGTGCCAAATTCTTCGACATCGAGTATCAAACTTACGGTCATGTCTGGGCTCAACTCAAAGAGGGCGAAGCGGAGTTTTATTGGGAGCATGCTTCCGGTAAGAAGTGTATGCACTTTGTCTTCGACAAGGAGAGCAGGAAATTCCTCGGCGTCAACAACTTTGGTATCCGCCTGAGGCATCATTCCTTCAACCAATGGCTGCAGGAAGGGCGGTCCATCGAGTACGTGATGGAGCACCTCAAAGACGCCAACTTTGACCCTGAATTTTACAAGGCCCACGAGAAGGAAATTCTCGATCAATTCAACGCCGAAAACGGCACTTCTATCCACCCAAAAACAAAAAGCTGGAAGAGGATCTTTTCCTACGCTTATACCGAAACGCACTTTACATGAAAATCATCAAATCCGCAGGTCTCGGACTATTCCTGATTGGCATTCTCATTTTCACATTCTCCATCTTCATCGGCGGCTACCAGGTATCGGGTGAGCAGTTTGCCAGCTTCTACGAGTCACGGGGCTTCAAGAGTGAGCTCTTCAAGACCGGCATGGAGCAAAATGTGGTGGACAAAGCCTTTGGCTCCTCCTTCGCAGCCTCCTCCGCGATCATATCCAGCCTCAACGCCGCCAACGATCAGCACAAGGCGGCGCAAGAGTGGGATCAGGTGATCTGGGACAAGCCTCATAGTTTGGCATTTTCGATATTGAAGCCCGCCGGGACAGGGTTTATTGTGGAGAACAAGGGATTGTTTTTCTTCCTCACTTTTGGTCTAGCCATGATCGGGGGGCTGATGTACATCCTGCCCAATGTGATCCTACTCGGAGGACCAGGTATCAAGAACAACCATACTTATCAGCAGAACTCGACCAGCCGGGGTTGGATCGCTTACTTGACTTTCGGTTGGTTGATCGTTTTCTACATTCTGCTCTACTTCTTCCCGGACTACATCATTAGTTGGGTCTATCCTGTGGATCCCTTCAGTGTGGCATTGAGCGGAAACCTGGCCAGTCAATGGTTCCTCTACGGCACCATGTATACCAGTGTGATGCTCGTGATGGGCGTCAAAATGTACGTGAAGTACCGCCACAATATGTATCAGATCGTACGGACTACTTCGG
>JBCCXG010000716.1:0-3540 GCA_039191945.1 Bacteroidota bacterium | reverse complement strand
GCCAATTCAAGTGTGTGGTTTTAAGCTAATCCCTAGTTTTACCCTAGTTCTGAAGGGAACCAAGAGATTTTCAATGACTTCCACCTTGAAAGGTGGGGCGCCCGGCTCATGGGTATAGGAGACTTGAAAATCATCGACCTGCCTATTCTGTGGTCCCCATCACCTCAGACCCTAAAACCTAAGCCATTTATAGCTTATCATTGAGAAAGGTTCGACGTCATCATTTCATTGCAAACCCATGCCAATGCCCAACTACCAAATCTCCGAACGTGTCATCTCCTCTGAGCAGTCCGCAACCGTTGGAATCGCCGACAAGGCCAAGTCACTCCGAGAAGCCGGAGAGACGGTCTATGACTTCTCAGCAGGCCGTGCTTTCGAGCCTACACCTGCGTATGTCGTGGACGCCGCGATTGATGCCGTGCAAGACGGTGATACGCACCAGACCATGGCTAAGGGCACCACTCCTTACCGGGCAGCGTGTGCGGCGAAACTGTCCAGGGAGAACGATATCCATGCAGATCCCGAAGCAGAAATCATCGCCACCATGGGCTGTAAGCAGGGGTTGACCATTTCACTCTTGGCTTTGCTCAATCCCGGGGACGAGGTCCTTGTCGAGGATCCTTGCTTTGTGAGTTACCGACAAACCATTCAATACCTCGGAGGGAAGGTGGTGCCTGTTCCTCTGCTCCCGACGAACGACTGGCGTTGGACAAGGGACCAACTATTCCACGCGGTGACCTCGCGGACGAAGGCCATCATCATATGCTCTCCGCACAATCCGACGGGAGTAGTGCATTCGCAGGAAGACCTGGAGGAGATCTCGGTGGTGGCGAGGGAGCATAACATCACGGTGATCGTGGATGCTCCGTATGAGCGCATGACCTGGGACGGTCGGAAGTTTCAGAACTTGGCCAATCTTCCTGGGATGCGACCTTTGACCATTACGCTGATGAGCCTTACCAAGAGCTTCTCCATGGGCGGCTGGCGTGTGGGCTTCAATCATGCCCATCCGACCCTGATCGAACAGATGACCAAGCTCCAGCAGCATCTGATTACGTGTGTGAGTTCGCTGGGACAGGCCGGAGGTGTGGTGGCGTTTGGAGAGCCTCCTCGTGAGGAGGTCCGGAGGTACTGGTCGGAATGGGAGGAAAAAGTCCAATTCTTTGCGAAGGCATTGGACGGAATTGATGGATTGTCCTGTGCAACGCCTGAGGGAGGATTCTACGGTTGGGTTGATATTTCGGCTTTGGGCATGCCCTCGGAGACTTTCGTGGATCGGCTGTTGGAGGAGGAGAAGGTGGCGGTAATTCCCGGGGCTTCCTTTGGTGCTATGGGAAGAGATTATGTTCGAATCACCTGTGTCAAATCATGGGAAGAGATCCATCAAGGGCTCGCGCACATCCAACGTTTTGTCGAGAGGTTGTAATTTGTGCCTCTGACCACTGTGAAATACTACCTACGTCTTCCGTTTGCTACGCGTGTCCTCATCTGGATGGCCATCGGATCTGTCCTTGGATTGATTTTCAAGGAGAAGATCCTCTTCGTACAACCCGTAGGGCAGCTGTTTCTCAACCTGCTGATCATGGGGGCCATCCCGCTGGTGTTCTTCAATTTACTCGCGGGTCTGGCGGCAGTGGGTTCGATCCAGTCGTTTGGCCGCATCGGCCTGAAAGTGATGGTTTATTACTTCTTCTCGACGGCCGTGGCCATTGCGTTGGGGTTGGCGATCATGCTGTGGACGAAGGCGGGGGAGGGGATGACGCTAAAGGGAGAGGTACCCGCAGATCTCGGCGAAATGCCCGAAGTGGGACAACTGATCCTGGACATGGTGCCTTCCAACATTTTCCGGTCCTTTGCAGCGGGTGATTTGATTCAGATTGTGGTGTTTGCGGTCTTGCTGGGCATTGTGGTTTTGCAGCTCCCGGAGGAGAAAAAGGCATGGTTTCAGGAGGGCTTTAACCGTATCGCGGAGTTGATGAGGTCATTGGTGGAGTTTATCCTCAAAGCTTCACCGCTCGGGTTGGGTGCCCTGATGGCCGCCACTTTTGGGTCCTATGGTGGCCAAATCGTCGGCCCATTGGCGGTTTTTATCGGCAGTGTGTACCTGGGTCAGGTCTTGATGGTGGTCCTTTATCTTCTCATTTTGAAAATAGTCGGTCGGATACGGCCCTTTTGGTTTTTGAGAAAGACTTCTCCTCTCTATGCCACGACGGTAGCGACGTGCAGCAGTCTCGCAAGTCTGGCAGTGTCCCTGGACATTGCGGAGAAGGAGTTGAAATTGCCGCGAAAGGTCTTTTCGTTCACCTTACCCCTGGGAGCCCAATTCAACAAGGACGGCACGTCGATCATCTTGGCGGGTATCGTCATTTTCACGGCGCAGGCAGTGGGACACACGTTCACCATTCCCGAGCTCATTCAGATCGTCCTCATCGGATTGCTACTTTCCGAAGGGTCTACGGGCATCCCTGGAGGAGGATTGGTCATCGCCATGCTGTTTGCCAAAGCTTTTCATTTACCCCTGGAGATTGTCGCCATCGTCGGGGGCATCTACCGACTGATTGACATGGGGAATACGACGGTCAATTGCATGGGAGATATGGTGGCTACGGCCGTCGTTTCAAAAATCGAGAAGCTCTGGAGTCCAGACTACAATTCTGTATCATGAAAGCACCAATGAAAAACCTGACATTCGCATTGTTCCTATTACTCTTCGGCCCTTCGATGTGGGCACAGCGGGTAAGTACTCCTGAGGATCGGGCAGCGCTCTTTGACTATATCTATGAAAAGACGCTGGAGCGTGAGGCCTGGTCCCCGATCAAGGAAGAGGTGCTCAACTACGATCCTCGGGCAGCTATGAGGGCGTTGAAAGAGGAGGTGGTCAATGCGGACAATGATGTGGATTTATACTATGCGCTGCAAAAGTTAAGCGCGTCGCGGCGGGACCGCCACCTGTCCATTGACCTGATTGATGGCGGCCTGGTTTTGCCCGAGATCGAAGAGGGTCAGGCGCCCATTAACTTTCATCCCGACTTCGCCAATCCGGACGATTATTTCATGTTCGTGGCCGATCTAGGGAAGGATTTGGCGACCTACGTGGCCGGTGATCAACCGGAGATAGGGGATAAGCTACTGAAAGTCAATGGAGAAGACTTTGACGCCTATTTTGAAAGAGTTCGATTGTATACCCGCTATTCCAATCGGGAAAACCTATGGAGGCGTGTGGCGGATGACATTTCCTCAAAGGACCGGGGCCTGCCGCCTTCATTTTTCAAGGAGGAGCTGACCATGACCCTTGAGCGGCAGAACGGTACCGTCTACGAGATCGCCTTGCCCTATCTGAAGGAAGTGGATTGGACCTACGGCCGGGTATTCAACGACTATCCTGGCTTCAAGCTCGTTCCCTCATTTCAGTACGAGAGTTTCCAACTCTACGAACCCACAGACCCCCGCAATAAGACCCTGTTATTGTGGTGGTATGGATTTCGAGGTGATCTACCCGATGCTAGCGATGCCTTAGTAGAATGGGCGGAAGCGAAGGGT
>JBCCXG010000715.1:0-3542 GCA_039191945.1 Bacteroidota bacterium | reverse complement strand
GAATAATATTCTTAATCAGTCGTCAAAATAATTGGAATCATCCTATTTTTTAGATATTGAAGCAATTACCTCTGTTTATCGTTAAATTTATAGAGGTATCCTATGATCAAAGAGATGCTTCAAAATAGCTAGCAAAGTCGGTATGCAAACCATCATTCAGTCGTCGAAGGTAAGTCAAAAAGTCCTAATCAGGGCGTTTGAGCTCATGGCCACAGCCAAGGCGATGGCGGAGCATTATGAAGAGAATTTCAAGATAGCCTCTAAGTATGTGCACGCTACCTCACGGGGTCATGAAGCGATTCAACTGGCTGCTGCGATGCAATTATTGCCTCAGGACTATGCTTTCCCTTACTATCGCGATGATGCCATGCTATTGGGGATAGGCATGGAGCCCCACGACTTGATGCTGCAGCTGTTGGCCAAGAGAGACGATCCGTTTTCAGGAGGAAGAACGTATTACGCGCACCCCAGTCTTCGCGAGGCCGACAAGCCAAAGATACCTCATCAGTCTTCTGCTACAGGCATGCAAGCTATTCCGGCCACCGGGGCAGCCATGGGTTTACAGTATAAGGAGGCCTTAGACTTGGAAGGTGATCAGCAGCCGCCCTTGGTGCTTTGTTCATTAGGGGATGCCTGCGTGACGGAAGGAGAAGTCGCCGAGGCCTTTCAGATGGCGGTGTTGAAGCGACTCCCCGTCCTTTATCTGGTACAAGACAATGAGTGGGACATATCTGCCAGTGCTGATGAGATAAGAGCGCAGGATGCTGCGGAATACGCCAAGGGCTTCAAGGGCTTGGAAGTCTTTAGTATCGACGGATCCGACTTTGAGCGATGCCATGCCACCATCACCCAGGCCATGCAAATCATTCGAGAGGAGCGAAGGCCAGTACTGGTTCATGCGAAAGTCCCTCTTCTCAATCATCATACCTCTGGCGTCCGCAAAGAGTGGTATCGAGATGATCTTGCGGAACACGAGGAACGGGATCCGTACCCACGGTTGAAGCAGGCGCTCTTGCGAAGAGACGTATCTGAGGTTCAGATTTTGAAGCTTGAGTCTCGGGCCAAGGATCGTGTTGCAGAAGATTTTGATCGCGCATTACTAGCGCCAGACCCCAAACCTGAGGATCTATTTACTCATGACTACGCCCAGACCCCAGTTGTCGCAGAGGTGGGGAATCGTCAGCCTGCTGGTGCCCAAAAAGCGGTAATGGTGGACTGTGCACTGCATGCACTCGAAGAGCTGATGCAAGACCCTAAGTGTCTCTTTTATGGTCAGGATGTTGGAGGTCGATTGGGAGGGGTTTTTCGCGAGGCTGCGACCCTAGCGGAGAAGTTTGGAGGTGATAGGGTGTTCAATACCCCGATACAAGAGGCCTTTATCATTGGCTCTACCGTGGGCATGTCTGCAGTGGGTCTGAAGCCCATCGTAGAAGTGCAATTCGCAGACTATATCTGGCCAGGACTCAATCAGCTATTCACCGAGGTCAGCCGATCCAATTACCTGTCTAATGGCAAATGGCCCGTGAGTATGGTGCTCCGGGTGCCCATCGGTGCATACGGAAGTGGTGGTCCTTACCACTCCTCGAGTGTAGAGTCAGTCGTTGCCAATATTAGGGGCGTGAAGATCGCCTATCCAAGTAACGGAGCTGATCTGAAAGGTCTACTAAAGGCGGCCTACCATGATCCCAACCCTGTGGTGATTTTTGAGCACAAAGGCTTGTACTGGTCCAAAGTACCCGGCACCGCAGCCGCCAAGACCGTAGAGCCGGCCGAGAACTACGTCTTGCCTTTTGGCAAGGCGAATATTGTCGAGGAGGCGCGTCTTGCAGCGATCGAAAGATCAGAGGCCATGACGATCGTCACTTACGGTATGGGTGTACACTGGGCACTCAATGCCGCGAAGCAATTCCCGGGCCGGGTTGAGATCATCGATTTGCGGACACTCAATCCGCTGGACTTTGAGACGATCAAAGCATCTGTCGGCAAGACCAATAGGTGCCTGGTGGTGACCGAAGAGCCCGTTGATAATTCCTTTGCCAGGGGTTTGGCGGGCAAGATTCAAGAGCAGTGTTTCAAGCAACTGGAGGCGCCAGTTTGCACGATAGGAGCTGAGAACCTTCCGGCCATTCCGCTTAACACCACGTTGGAGCAAGCGATGCTACCGTCGGCTGAAAAGGTCGCGCAGAAGATTCGGGAGTTGTTCGACTATTGGGCTTGATCCCGGAGGCCCTCATCGATCATACGGCCTGTGTCATTCAGGAGAGACTTTGATAATCCTCCATCGTATCGATATCGATGAGAATGGACGGGGAGTTCATATCAATACGCAACCAATGACCGCGATTTTGGGCGACGATACTTCTGCAGCCTTCCGGCTCCCGGTGTTTCAAAATCTCCGGCCCGTAGGAGGCGGCAAATATGGTAGGGTTGCCTCTTTTCCCCTCAAAGTAAGGTACGGCTATCGTCTTCGGGTCTTGCTCGTGATGGTTGGTAAAGGCATTGATAATCGCATCGTACTCGAATGAGCTGATAAAAGGTTGATCGCCGAGGCAGATCATGAATCCAGTGGCATCCCTTGCGCAATGCTGGACACCTGTCTGGATCGATGAGGTCATGCCCTGGTCCGGTTGATCATTGATGGCCAACCGATAGTTTTCGGGTAGACTGCTTGCAGTACTAGGGCTGCTGACCACCACCAGTTCGCCACACGAACTTTCCGCAACTTGTTCTAGTACCTGATCGATCATCGGGCGACCGTTGATGCTCATCAACAGCTTATTTTTAGATCCCATCCGACGAGAAAACCCGGCAGCCAGTACGATGGCTGATACGCCGCTGCTCATGCGATCAAAGTTTGCACCGCTTCGTAGTCGGATGGTGTATTCACATTGGTCAATATGCTCGGATCAGGAGTATCCAATTCGCAAATCGGGCTATTGATGAGCACCTTTTGGGGACAGCTGTATCCTAAAGCCAAGAATTGTAGTAGCCTTTGGTAGGCCCTGGGTTCCCAAAGCGCGAGCATCGGTTCAGGTAGATTGCGATGCGGGTTGTGGAAACACGTGGCTGTTTGGGAAGTGTCCCGATTTGCCGTCAGTTGGGAGATCACATCACGATCTACGAGGGGTACATCACACGCTACTGCCAACCAGGCAGCGTCTGGATCCTGCCGAAAAGCCGAAAGCAATCCGCCGAAGGGACCCAGGTCATGAAAAGTATCCGGAAGAAGTGGGTAGTTGCTCTTGATATTCGCTGACTCACGCACAGACAGGTAAGTATTTTCCGTGAATTCGCTCAAGATATCGGCCATATGCTCCCTTTGCGGTTTGCCGTGGTAGTTTATCGCGCCTTTGTCGCGTCCCATCCTAATGCTCTGACCTCCGGCAAAAACCAATCCCTTGATGGGTGGAATATGCTGCATGTATTGAAGCACCACTTGGGTGATGGCCTCTGTATCTGATATCCTTAAGATGGGCAGATCACGCAGGGTCCCAATGTGCTCTGCTAGCAAAGGAGAGATCTCTGTGATCCCATCGTCCAAG
>JBCCXG010000714.1:0-3550 GCA_039191945.1 Bacteroidota bacterium | reverse complement strand
CCGGTGCCTTCGCCAGGGACATCCGCCTGGGAATGAAAGAGTATTTCAAGTCGACACAAAGCAGACAAGGTGGTGCGGCAATGATTCGAAAATCTCTGTTCATGTTGGCGCTCTACCTTATTCCACTCGCCATTTTGATCTTTGGCGCTCCTTTGGAGACTCGATATGTGTTTGCACTCTACCTCATCAGTGGGTTAGGCATGGCTGGAGTGGGGATGAATATCATGCATGACGCCTTGCATGGGTCATATTCGCACATTCCGTGGCTCAATAAACTAATGAGTTACTCTATCAATTTGATTGGTGCGAGCGCCTCGGTGTGGAAGATCCAACACAATGTGTTACATCACACTTACACGAATGTGGCGGGAGCCGATGACGACCTCAACACGAATTTCTTATTGAGATTCTCTCCTGATAAACCTTGGCATTCAATCCACAAATTCCAATTCATTTACGCCTGGTTGATGTATGGCATGATGACCATGCAATGGGTGACCGTAAGGGATTTCGTACGGATGAAACAATACCGCAAGATGGGATTTTACGAAAAGCCCTACGAGTATCAAAAGAAGTTTATGGTCACTTTGATGTGGAAGGTCATCTACTTCGGCTTCAGTCTGGTGCTTCCTATGGTGATGCTAGCCCAGCCTTGGTGGATTGTATTGCTCGCTTTCTTGTCGATGCACTTCATTACAGGAAGCATCATCAGTATCGTCTTCGAGACGGCCCATATCACACCAAGCGCTGAGTATCCCCAACCTGACAAGGACGGTAATATAGATGACCATTGGTATGTGCATCAGTTGGTGACGACATGCAACTTTGCTCCAAAAGGTCGGTTATTTTCATGGTGTATTGGGGGTTTGAATTACCAAATCGAACACCACTTAATGCCCAACGTAAGTCACGTGCACTACAGGGGCCTATCGAAAATGGTGCGAGACACGGCGGAGAAGCATGGTCTTCCGTACTATACGCATCGGACCTTCGCAGATGCGGTAAAGGCGCATCTTCAGAAGCTAAAAGATCTTGGGCAGCCTGCGGCAGACCCCAATTATTCACAATCCACTCAGGCCACAGGCCTGGGTGCACTAATGAAGTTGTAAAGAACAAAATGAATTATACAAAAAAACGAAAAGCCAAGAACGCCGCCAACAAGAAGAGGGTGGGTCGATCACCCCAGCCCTCCAAGAGGCGGAATGCTAAGGCGCGAATCTCTCAAATAGATCCAGCCATGCTGGAAAAAATGGAAGGGACCGGTGGAGAAAATGTCCAGCAATCGGCGACCCCATCCTGGTCATATGCCACCACCAATTTGCATCCGGCGATCAAAAAGAACTTGGAAAAGCAGGGTTATACCCACCCGACTCCCGTGCAGGAGCAGTGCCTGGAACCCGCCATCAAAGGCCAGGACATACTGGGCGTTGCAGGGACTGGCACGGGTAAGACCGCTGCCTTTTTGATTCCCGTGATCCAACGGTTGCATATGCATCCAAAGGGCACACAAACGTTGGTTGCAGTGCCCACAAGAGAGCTGGCATTGCAAGTGGCAGAGGAGTTTGAAAATCTCGCATCTGGCACCCGATTCAAAGCCGCCTGTTTCATCGGAGGTAGGAATATAAAAACCGACTTGGCGCGATTGCGCAAACCTTCCGATGTTGTCATCGGTACGCCAGGTAGACTGCTTGATTTGTATCGCCAGGGCGCACTGAAATTTGGTGGCTTTACCACCTTTGTCCTTGATGAGTTCGACCGAATGTTGGACATGGGATTCATGAACGACGTACAGAAGATTCTGGATGCACTGACCAACCGGCAGCAAACGCTATTTTTCTCAGCCACCGTGGATAAGAAACAGCAGCGACTGATCGATGAGATCCTTGTGGATCCGGTAAAAGTTATGATCGAGCAGCAAAACAAAGCGGCTGATACCGTCCGGCAGCAACTGATCCGAGTGGCACCTGGCGCCAATAAGCTAGATATGCTTTACGATCTCATCAACGACGAGGACTTCACGAAGGTGCTGATCTTTGCAGAGACCAAACGAACGGTCAATCAGGTCAGCAAGAAGCTAAGTCAGCGTGGCATCCGCTCGGATGTGATCCATGGCAATAAGTCCCAAAACTACCGGCAAAAGGCGCTCGCCCAGTTCACCGCGGGCAAGGTGCAAGTTTTGGTCGCCACCGATGTTGCAGCCAGAGGTTTAGATGTAACCAATGTCTCGCACGTCATCAATTATCAGCTGCCCCAAACGATGGATAGTTATATCCACAGGATTGGCAGAACAGGTCGGGCCGGTAAGCAGGGACAAGCGTTTACTTTTGTGGATCAATCGCCGAATTGAAGCCGGTGACAGATCATCCTCAAACACGTGGAATGAGGAGATCCTGAGATGAATGCCACAGAAAAGAAGTAATTCGTAATCATTATTCCCACAAGACCGTTCTATATTGTAGAAAGGCACTAACTAAGAAAGTTTAAAATCAATATATGGCAAGATCACAAAACGCATTTAACAAAAAACAAAAAGAGAAGAATCGCCAACAGAAGAAGAAGGAAAAACAAGAACGTAAAGAAGAGAGGAAAGCCAATGCTCAAGCTGGGACGCTTGAGAACATGATGGCCTACGTGGACGAATACGGCAATATCCTCGATGCACCGCCCGATGAAACGGCAAAAAACGAAACCGATGCCTCTGAGATTGAGATTGGTATACCCAAGAAAGAAGATGAGCGCAATGCCGAAAGACGAGGCCGAGTAGCTTTTTTTGATGATTCAAAAGGGTATGGCTTCATCAATCAAGATGGATCTCAGGAGCGCTTTTTCGTACATGTCAACAACCTCAAAGAGCCCATACAAGAGGGGGATAAAGTCTCCTTCAAAGCCCAGAAGGGCCAAAAAGGCATGGACGCTGTGGAGGTAACTGTGATCAAGTAATCATAGCCAGCGCGCCTTGCATCGCTGGTGATCTTTGCTCGGACGGCCAAGACCAATGACCATCAGATCAGCTTATCGCTATTGCTTGATGATTTTGAGGAGTTGGGTACCCATGGCTGTTTCCAGAACTACTTGGTAGACTCCGTGGGAAAGTTGTTCGAGCTCCACACCCTCTTGGCTCATCCCTAATACTGACTCATGTACGAGCGCACCATTCAGGTGGTAAATTTGGATACGGCTACCCTTAATATCGGTATTGCTCTGAAAATAGAGCGTAGACACTACGGGATTAGGGAAGACTTTTACTTCCAGTCCTACATTTAAGGTTTCGTAGACGATCAGCACCGTTTCCGAGAAGGGGGCGGCGTAGTTGAAGTTCGAGCCGGGGTAATCGATCGGCTTCTGGCCGGTCGCGGCGAGGACGAACTCTTTGTAGTGGCCGACGCTGCGCTCGATGGTGCGCTCGGGCTTGCCGTGCTTCTTCATCGCCGCCTCGGGGATGAGGCGCGGGCTGTCGCCGTAGTCGCCGGCGGACATGATCGAGCACTCGCTGCCGACAAAGATGCAGCCGGTGTTCGGCAGCTTGCGACCCTCCTCGAGGTGCTCCGGG
>JBCCXG010000713.1:0-3552 GCA_039191945.1 Bacteroidota bacterium | reverse complement strand
GTCCGCAATCATTTGGCGAACCAGCGCCTTGGTTTCCTCTAGATCATATTCTTGTTCATCGTACTGACATACGGTTATGCCAATACGATGAACAAGAATATGATCTAGAGGAAACCAAGGCGCTGGTTCGCCAAATGATTGCGGACGGAGTATCGGACAGTTTGCTAGGCTACGCAAGATTTTTTCAGGCAGTCGGATACTCCTTAGAATTCAAGTTTGACTCGGCGATCTGGTCTTTTGAGCTATCTCTACCCTCTATAGAAAAAGCGAAAGGGGTATCTCAGCGTATGATTTCGTTTTGGTATTTGGCCTACACCTATTCTCAGCTTCAGCAGCCGAGGCTTGCCACCCATTACTATCAGCGTGCACTCGACAACGCTAAGCAATTGCCACGAAATAAGGAAAACAAGACTTTCGTGTTTCAATTACTCTCGACCCTCATGACGGAGTACTCCAAAACCGGAGACTATAGGAACACTTTGAATATGCTGTTAGAAGCTAGAGGGGCTTTGGAAAAGGATTCAGCGTTAAAGAAGGACATGGAAGGTCAATTCCACCTAGATGCCGGTAGCGCCATGTCATACCTGGCCAAAGGGGAAGGAGCGCTGAGCCTGGCTCGTGCTTTTGCCTATGCCGGTAGCCCCAGTGTGGTCATGAGCCACTGGCCGGTAGATGATGAAGTAACTGCTCAAGTGATGCGCTCCTTCTATGACTACTTGGCTGATGGCTACGCAAAGAGCGAAGCACTCCGCCTAGCCAAACTGGATTTTCTGAGTACCGGTCAACCGTCCCGTATGCACCCCTTCTTTTGGGGAAGCTTCGTGGTGATGGGGGACGATTCGCCCTTGCAAATTTCCGCGAAAAGAGGTTGGTCAACGTATGGGCTTTGGGTCATGTTCATAGGTATGGTTGTATTTGGCCTCACGCACTTGTTGAAGGTGAAGCGCACGGAAAGGCTAACCAGATAATCACGTCCATGGTACATTTGAGGTGAGTACGCATGGAATACCAAACCTACCCCGTCTCGGATGATCTCAACTCCTTCGTCAAATGTTATTGGACGCTAGAGGGCGCAAAAGAAACATTGAACAAGCGACAAACGATTGTACCGGATGGGTGCATGGAAATGATCTTTCATTTCGGTGATCCCTACCTCCAGTACGACCCGCTGGGAAATGCAACTGAACAACCGCGCGCTTTTGTCTTCGGGCCATTGACCAGGAAGCTAGAAATTGCACCGACCGGTGACACAAGAATCTTTGCGGTACGGTTTCACCCGGATGGATTAGCCCCATTCACCGCTACCAACATCAAGTCCATGACCAATACGGCCGTCGACGTGTGCGAAGTCTTTGCCGGAGAAAGTGCGCACCTTTACGAGACGTTGTCCAGGCTCCGATCCACAGCGGATAGGATGCGAGCAGTAGAAAGTTTCCTTTTGTCACAACTTCGATCCGAGGAGACCATTGATCGAATGATCTCCCAGGCGATCGACACCATTATCGAAGTAAAGGGCCAATGCTCAGTAGACGATCTTTCCTCAATAGTGAACGTGCACCGACGAAAACTGGAAAGAAAATTTGCCTCGAAGGTCGGCCTAGGAGTCAAACAATTGTCCCAGATCGTTAGGATGCAGTCTACACTCAAACAGCTCTTGAGCAACGATTTCGAGAACCTGACCGCAGTAGCGTACGGCGAAGGCTTTTACGATCAAGCCCATTTCATTAAGGATTTCAAGGCTTTTACAGGACAAACTCCCAAGGACTACTACAGCGATCACCTGAAAATGTCCGCTTTATTTTACGGAGACCCCTAGCCTTGTCGGAATGTTACAATTCTGAACCTTACTTATACTGTTGATTTGAGGCAGCAATCAAAGAAATTACTCATGAAAACCTTGTCCTCTGCTTTATTCGTGCTTTTATCGCTCACCTTCCTTTTACTTTCCGCTAGCAGGTGTAAGACGCAAGCACCACTCGAAAGCGTAAAGTGGCTATTGGGTACCTGGCAAAACGAGACCTCGCAGGGAATCATTTATGAATCCTGGATGGAAGTGGATAGTAAAGCTTTAGAAGGGCGGAGCTTTGCGATCAGGCAGGGTGATACTGCGGTTTTCGAGACGATCCGCCTGACCGAACGTAAGGACGGCCTCGTTTATGCACCTACGGTAAGTAATCAAAACAATCAAAAGCCGGTTGAGTTCGTCCTAAAGAGCATCTCGACCAACCAGTTCACCTTCGAAAACTTGGCGCATGATTTTCCGCAGATGATTACTTATCGGATGATCAACCAAGATTCATTGGTGGCGGTCATTTCCGGTACAAAGAATGGACGGCAACGGGAAGTAAGGTTTCCGATGAGCCGCTTAAGGTGAAACAGAGAGTAGCATGACAATAATCGATCAATTGACCAGTAGTCCGAAGCGGATGTTTCAAACAGATGCAATAGGTGCGTTGGTTACCGCGCTCTTGCTGAGTCAGCTGGTCGCTAGATTTGAGCGCTTCTTTGGCATGCCAAAATCCATTACGATGGGTCTTGCGGCCGTAGCGCTGCTGTTTTTCGTCTATTCTCTCAGTTGCAGCCTCCTGATGTCGAAGAATTGGCGCCCCTTTCTTAGGACCATTGCCTACGCGAACTCTGCCTATTGCCTCTTAACGGTAAATCTATTGTTTGCTCATACGAACACTTTGACCATTTGGGGCTACGCGTACTTTTTAGGCGAGCTGTTAGTTGTATTGACAATGGTGCGCATCGAGCTGAGGATGGCACTGAAAACGGTTGATGAATCTGAGTTGGGGCCGTAGTTTCTTGGCGTATGATCTCGTAAATTAGGAGAATGTCTTCTCCATTTGCTGATGCTCCAGTACCCGTCAGGGTCAGATTATCCCTGCTTTGGGCAACGATCATGTCACTATACATCTACGCGGACTATTTCAAACTGATGACGCCAGGTGAGATTGACAATCTAAAATCGCAGCAGATGCCATTTGGCGAGACCACACCCGACATTTTGATCGCCTTTTCCATTTTGTTGATCCTACCAGCATTAATGATCGCTGCCTCAGTCCTATTGCCGGCTTTGACCACTCGATGGCTCAATATCATCTTGGCTTCGCTCTACGCACTCATTTCTATACTTATCCTGATTTCTGATATCCGCTTCGAATGGTTACGCTTCTTCGTACTGTACCAAATCGTTGAGCTCGGCGTGTTCTCTTTGATCATTTGGCAAGCCTGGAATTGGCCTCGTGAAGTGGAAACACACTAGCTTCGTTGGCATACATTAGATCACCCTTACATGGAAAGTCGACGTAATTTTCTAAAGCAGGCAGCAAGCACTATGCTTGTCATGGCGGTGCCTGATGGCCTACCCAACCTCAATCAAACTTTGAATCAGCCCAAAATCTCTTTGGCCCAATGGTCGCTCAATCGCGCCATGAAGTCGGGTGCTTTGCAAGCTGAAGACTTCGCCACCATCTCCAAAGGCACCTACGGCATCGAAGCTGTAGAATACGTATCGGGACTATATCCTGGAAAGAAGCAAAACGGAGG
>JBCCXG010000712.1:0-3556 GCA_039191945.1 Bacteroidota bacterium | reverse complement strand
GGTAGGCCGACCATTGTCATGACAGAAAATGGCTGCTCCTCGGATGACCACCCCGTAAAGGGTGTAGTAGATGATCCAGATCGCGTTAGCTTCTATCGGGACTACCTGACTGAGTGCCATAAGGCCATCGAAAATGGAGTGAAGCTGGAAGGTTATTTTGCGTGGAGCTTTTTTGACAACTTTGAATGGGCCAGCGGCTATCGACCACGTTTTGGGCTCAACTATGTGGACTACGAAACCTTTGAACGAATCCCCAAGTCTTCGGCATTGTGGTTCAAGAAGGTTCGTGAGGACAATGGATTTTAAGCGGTGCAAATAAAGATCACCAAGCATTGGGTATTGCTAGCCCTTGCGCTGGCTTGCAAGGGAAAGCCGGAGGACTCACCGATCACCAATTCAGACGGCAAGGGGTGGAATACGGTCGAAATGGACATTCACGTGCAGTTGGTCCCTGGGAAGCCTCCCGAGGCAATCGCCGATCTGACGGTGCAATTGGGCGGAGAAGTCAGCTATGGCCCCAGTTTTATTCTCAATTCTATCGGTAAGACGGCCGCCTTCGGAGCTTTTGATCTATCGGGTCATTCCGTTTCCGTCACGACCGTAGCCTCGGACTTCGGCTATGCGGAATACTGCCATGTTCGAAGTGACACGCTCTACAGACAAGGAGATTTGATGCAGTTGTCGATACCTGTCTCCTTCCTTAATAGCGGAAATTTGCTCCACTTTTGGTCCGAAGATTTCGCCATGACTTCATGGGTCAATGTGTGGTACCCCACACCGATTGGGGAGGATATTGACGCCTCTTGGGCTAGAATGAAGGCTCCGGGAAAGATGATCTATACCCTACCCAAGACATGGGAAGTGGTTTCCAGTGGTGAGCTGGATTCAGTTATAGCAGTGGGCAATTCAAAACAGTCCATTTGGGTCCTGGATGGTGCAGTGGCAAGATCGTTTGCCGCCGGACCTTTTCAAAAAGTGGTCTACGATCCCCAAGAAGGTAAGAGCCTCACACTGGCTGGCCATCGGAGCGTGACAGGCCAGGAGGAGCGCGTGGAAGCATTTATCCAGTCTATTGAAGTTTTGGAGGGACTTTTTGGTCCGGCACCCTATCCCTACCATAGTATAGTAGAGGTCCCATCGCATGTTCCGGGGTTTTATGGGGCTTCGGAGCAAAACTACATCCTACTGAAGACAGAGGCATTTGATGATCAGCTTTCGAGCCTTCCGGTTTTGGCCCATGAGGCAGCGCATGCCTGGTGGGCCATCGCTGTGGGCGTGGAATTGGATGGCTATGGAGGCCTGTTTATGACAGAAGCCATGGCCCAGTACTCCGCTGTACTAGCGATAGAAAAGGTACATGGGATCAAGGCTGCCAAAGACTTCTTGTGGTCGGGGGAGGGTGGCTTCAGTCGCAATCACGATGCGCAGGCCTACCGAAGGCTTGTCGATGAGCGGCGAGATGTGCCTCTGATCACGCAGCGGCTAGGAAGCGCGGATCAACACTACGTGGCGGATTCCAAGGGTGCCTGGGTCTACCACATGCTCAGAAAAAAGATGGGAGATGATGCATTTTTCAAAGCTGTCCGGGAAATCGTCTTGAGGTACCGTAACAAGACCATTACCCTGGCTGAATGGTGCGCTACTTTCAATCAAGCAACGCCCATCGACTTGACCAGGTTCTTCCAGCAGTGGCTGGAATGGGAGGGAGCGCCCATCCTCGAAATAGCTTTCGCCAGAGATCGAAAAGGAGCGATTATCTCCCAGGTGCAGGACGGAGGGGTGTACGAGCTGGACCTCGAGTTGGATATCCAATACGAGGACGGATCGGAAGAGCGACGGCGTTTCCTGTTTGATCAGCAGCGAACCGCCATTACCTCTACAAATGGCCAACCTTTCAAGACCATACTGGTTGATCCGGATCGTGATCTATTGAGACTTCCATCTCATTAGTGCCTCAAAACATTGGCCAATTGGGTCAGTGCGCGAATGTAGACTTCCAGGCCATTTTGTATCTGATCAGGACTAGAATACTCTTTGGGGTTATGGCTGATCCCATCGCGGCTCGGGATGAAGATCATGCCCGCTGGATGTTTCATGCCAATCAATCCGGCATCGTGGCCTGCCCCGCTGAACATTCGCTGGCCATGAAGACCTGCATCTGAGACCGCAGTCGAGACCGCCGAGATTACATCAGGATGGAAGGAAACGGGCGCGTACCTTTCCACGGCTTCTGCACTGACGTTGACATGATAGCTTTTAGCGATCTCTTGGGCCAGGTGGTCCACTTTTTCCTGGACCTCAGTCAGCGCTTGAGCGCTAGGGTTTCTGCTATCTAAAATGATCCTCGCGCGCGAGGGTATGATATTGGGAGCATTGGGTGCTACCTCGAACACACCATTGCTCAAGAGGTGCTGATCATAGCGCAAGGACAACTGATAGGCCTCATGCACAAAGTGTGTCGCAGCCTGGCCGGCGTTTTTACGCATATTGAGTGGAGTCGTTCCTGTATGTTGGGCGCGACCCTCGAATATGTACTCGGTCCAATACATGCCCTGCACGCCTTCCACAATGCCTATGTCTTTCTCCTCTCTTTCGAGAACGGGCCCTTGCTCGATGTGCAGCTCTAGGAAACAATGCAGGTTGAGCTGCGTGGAGTCGAATGGCCCTGACAGGTTTCGACGGGTCAATTCGTCTTTGACGGTGACGTCCTCTTCCAGCGCTTTGGCATTGAGCGCTGCCTCTAAGGTGATCTGCTCCGCCATATAGGCGCTGCCCATGATACTCGGGACGAAACGCACCCCTTCTTCGTTGGTGAAGTTGATCAGACAAAGGGGATGACTTGTGGTCAGTCCATAGCCATTGAGCCATTCTACGAAGTACATGCCAACAGCCATTCCCAGCGTACCGTCAAACTCACCGGCATCTTTCACTGTATCGAGGTGTGATCCGAAGCCTACGCAAGCGAGTTCTTCGGTACCCGCCCGGAAACCAAATTGATTGCCTACTGGATCGGTCTCGACGTTCAATCCGGAAGCCAACATCCAATCGTTGAAATAGGCGCGGGCCAATGCATCCTCTTTGCTGAGTGCTAGCCTTTGTGTGCGTCCTGCACCTTCTGTGAACCGTTGAAGATCATCCAGTATCTCAAATACGCGACGGGCGTCAATCGGAGGGAGGGAAGCAGTCATTGGATCTAGTTTGCGATAAAGCTAGATCTTCCCAAGGACTTTGGTGCCGCTATTTTCCCGTTCCTCTGAATCCATCTTCGCGCTCTGCGAACAAGATGTTGAAAGAAGTCAAACTCCCGTAGATCCGCGTGATGTATTGTTGCAGGTTCACCTTTTCTTCATCGCTAAGTTTTGAGCTATTGATTCGCTGCTCCATGACCCTTAAACGGTCCCTGACCATCACAATCTTGTGAAAGAAGGTCTCGATGGGCAATTCATAGGGCTTAAGATCTGGATTGCCAGGCTGCAAGATCATGGTGCCATCGTCCCATTTTTCCCCCATTTCCAAAAGGTCAACCTGATCGACCACCGGGCTCAGTACTCGTTGG
>JBCCXG010000711.1:0-3562 GCA_039191945.1 Bacteroidota bacterium | reverse complement strand
TCAAAGCTGACCTCTATTGGCACCTTGATGATGCGGTGATGGAAGAAATTGCTGCGAAGACCCAGGTACGCCCTGGCAATTACATGCAGGCGGCCAACTACTATCTGACGGCGGGGAAAGATTTGAATCAAGCATTGGAGTGGGTCAACACCTACCTCGCGATTGGTGATAATGCGAAGCAGTTTTGGAATGTCCACACCAAAGCCCGCATCCTTGCTGCCATGGGTAATAAGAAAGAGGCAATTGCAACGGCTGAGGCGTCTATGGCTGCGGCGAAAGCCAACCCTGGTGGCGACTTCGGTTACATCAAAAACAACGAAGCACTCATCGCTTCTTTGAAATAATCGATCATCCAATAGATTGGATGGACAAAAGGTCACCCACCGAGGGTGGCCTTTTTGCATTTGTCAGGACGCCGGTCGTTGTGATGGATCACTCTGGTTTCCCAAGATAGGTCCGACAGAGGTGAGGTAGTCGCTCGACTATTGTGATCAGATCGCTTTGCCTTGTAACCAATTGAATGGACCGCGGTATTCATGGCATAACCTCAGTTTATGCTTACCAATTACTTTTTAGTGGCATGGCGAAGCCTCCTGCAGCATCGCGTCTTCTCTCTGATTAACGTGGCGGGTCTCTCTATCGGCATCGCTGCTTTTTGGATGATTCTGCATTATGTCTACTTCGAGACCAGCTATGAGGACTTCAATGCTCAATCTCAGAGCACTTATCGCGTGCAGTTGGATGTGTACCGCAGTGGTAGTCTCGTCTATCAAAGTTCAGAAAACTATCCAGGCGTCGGGCAAGCGATGATGGATGAGTTGCCAGAGGTGATCGACTTTGGTCGCCTCTACAACATGGGAGCTAAAAACAATATCAACGTAACCTGGTACGACGCGCCGATACAACCCGTGACCATTAAGCAAGACCAGTTGCTCTATGCAGACGCTTCGGTTCTCGGCTTGCTGGGATATGAAATGCTGGAAGGGGAAATCACTTCCGCACTCTCGCAGCCGTTCAAGATGGTGATCTCGGAAACAATGGCTAGGAACTACTTCGGGCGAGAACAAGCACTCGGGAAGTACCTCCGGCTTGAAGATGACGACTTCAATAATGAACTCTGTGAGGTGACAGGAGTATTTCGAGATAGCCCAGATAATACGCACCTTAAGTTTCACGTGCTGATTTCCACAGAGACATTATATGGTCGGGACAATGGTGAAGGCTGGGCGAAGCCTCGTTACAAAACGGGCTGGGGTCGAAAGGATTTCTACACCTATGTCCGACTCGCCCCCGGTACTCATCCCAGTCAAGTGGAAAGGAAACTACCTGCAATCGTCGATAAGTTCCGACCTGATCTCGCGGCGGAGGGTGGCAAAGATGTATTGAAGCTACAAGCCATCAGTGATATTCACCTCTACTCGCGTCTCACTGATGAAGCCGAAGTCAACGGTAATGGACAGGCCGTATACTACCTCGGTATCATTGCCGCATTTATCCTGTTGATCGCGTGGATCAATTACATCAACCTCAGTACGGCAAAGGCCATGGACCGTGCCAAAGAGATCGGCTTACGCAAAGTGATGGGCGCCTATCGGAGCCGACTGATTACGCAGTTTCTCATTGAATCAATTGTGATCAATGCCATTGCACTCATCATTGCGATGTTTTTAGTGCTCTTATTGACTCCAGTCTTTAACAACCTCGGCGGTACACCCTCCAACCATATCCTATGGGTTCAGCCTTTCTTTTTGATCTCTGTTCCCATCTTATTGCTGATTGGAGGTCTGCTCTCGGGTTTGTATCCGGCTTTTATACTATCGCGCTTTCAACCCGTCACAGCCTTAAGAGGAAAGGTCCGAAACGCTGGCGGAGGGCTGCTATTGCGCAAGTTTTTGGTCACGCTCCAGTTTACCGCTTCGGTAGGATTGATCATTGCGACGGTCATTGTGTTTCAGCAAATGGATCATATGCAACATCGGGACCTCGGATTCGCACCAGAACAGGTGATTGTAATCGCTCGACCCTCCGTCCGAGATACGTCCTTCTCAGTCGTCCGACGAAATATCGATAGTTTCAGAAATGGGCTGATTAACGAGACGGATATTGTGGCTGTCGGTGGCTCGATGACCGTGCCCGGTAAGAAGGTGCGATTCAAAGCGGGTACGAAATTGACCAATGCCAGCGATGATCAATTGGTTCCTTTCGGGCTGTCGATGATGGATTACGGTCTGGCATCGGTACTCGATTTCGAATTCGTCGCGGGCCGGAACTTTGACCGCTCTTTTGTGAGTGATCCAGATACTGCTATTATTATCAATGAAAAGGGAGCACTCGCCTTGGGTTTCCAAAATCCGCAAGATGCAGTCGGGAAAGGGGTCTTTGTTCCCGACTTTAACTGGTCAGGCCAGATTGTGGGCGTGATGAAGGACTATCACCAGGAGAGTCTTCAAGAGGAGATCCTACCCCTTTTTTTGGGCTTGAATGTCTACGGTGTTGAGCACTATCTCGTCAAGGTGGAGACGAAGAACTACGAGGAGACAATCCAAAAGGTAAAATCCCAATGGGAGGCTAGTTTTGGCAATAATCCCTTTGACTATTTCTTTTTGGATGAATTTTTTAACAGCCGCTACCAATCGGAGCAACAGTTTCGGAACCTGTTCACCACCTTCTCGGTACTCGCCATTTTCGTGAGCTGTCTGGGCCTCTTTGGCTTGTCGCTATTCAACACGGTCCAGCGATCCAAAGAAATTGGTGTGAGGAAAGTGCTTGGTGCTACGGTGAGTCATATTGTCTTATTGTTCGCCAGCGATGCCATCAAAATATTGCTCATGGCCAACCTCTTGGCGTGGCCCGTGACTTACTTCTTTATGCGTGACTGGCTGGCCAACTACGCCTACCAGGCGCCAATCAATTTACTGGTTTTTGCCGGTGCCGGATTACTGGTCGTCGGAATTGCTTCCTTGACGGTCAGTTTACAAGTATTGAGATCTGCGCGGGCCAATCCGGTGGAGGCATTGAAGTATGAGTAGGAGGGCGGGCTATTGAAATGCCTCGAACTAAGACCCATTTCATATTGAGCCTTACTACCCGTCCTGCTCCAGATACGCTTTAGGCAATCGAAATGGACAAGCTGCCAATGACAGATCTAAAATATCTCGCAATTCCCGGACTTGTTCCGGGATCTCCTAGTTTCTAAGTAGAATCTCACTTTTGACGGGACCCCGGAATAAATCCGGGGATTACTGCAGCTGATATTTTTGATCTGAGCTCCTCGTTTTGCGCGTTTTGAACAAATGTTGTATTTCAGCCTGACACCGCATTTAGCCTTTTGCGAGCCCAGGTGTTCACTTCCTAATATCTCCAACTCGTCAAGTCTGCACCGGCTGGGGCACTCTCCTTTATGCGGGCCAGGACCTTGTCTACGTACATCGTATGGTAACGCAAACGCGAGATGTGATTGGGGTTCTCCTGGTCACCATTCCAGCAGTGCTCAGCGCGATCGCCGTAATCCACTTCGCCATTGTAATAGGGGTCCGTTGTGCTTTCTAGGAACTCCTCGGTC
>JBCCXG010000710.1:0-3580 GCA_039191945.1 Bacteroidota bacterium | reverse complement strand
ATTGGCTTTGGGGAGATGGGCATCGGCAATACATCATCCGCATCGCTGATTATCAGCAGCTTATGTGACCTTCCCTTATCGGAGTGCGTGGGGAAGGGTACCGGGGCGACGGGAGGACTGTTCGAGCAAAAGCTCAGGACCTTGCAAGAGGTTCAGCAATTTCACAATCTCCCAGCAGGTACTGCCCCTGATCGCATCCTTGCGACATTCGGAGGCTTTGAGATTGCGGAGATGGTCGGGGGTATGCTGGCAGCGGCGTCCAAAAGATGCCTGGTCCTGGTGGATGGCTTCATTTCCAGTGCCGCGTTTATGATCGCCAAAGCCTTGCATCCGTTGGTCCAGGACTACGCAATTTTTACACATCAGTCCGAGGAGCGCGGTCACTTGAAGGCGCTGTCTTATCTTGGAGCAACTCCTTTGCTTCAACTCGAAATGAGGTTGGGGGAAGGCACGGGATGTGCGACGGCATTTCCATTACTGCAAATGTCAGTGGCCGTAATGAATGAAATGGCAAGTTTTGGTGATGCCGGGGTGAGCGAAGAGACAGCGCGATGAAAGAAGAGCTCAAGGTATTCTTTACCGCAGTGATGTTTTATACCAGGATACCCTGCCCGTCCTGGGTAGATCACAGCCCAGCGTACATCAACAAGTCGGTTAGGTACTTTCCTCTGGTCGGTTGGATCGTTGGGACCTTGGCGGGCGTGGGCCTTGTGATGGGCGACGCGTGGATCAGTCCCCTGTTTGCTGCGCTCTTGTTTGTGGCCATTTCCGTATGGGTGACAGGAGCCTTCCATGAAGACGGATTCGCTGATGTATGCGACGGGTTTGGCGGCGGCTGGACCCAGGAACAGATCCTGAACATCATGAAAGATAGTCGGGTTGGGACCTATGCTGTGGTGGGACTGACCCTCTTGATCTTGATCAAAGTCTCGCTTTTGGTGGAAATCATCCCGCACTTTAGCTCATGGATGTTGCTGCTCATTGTGATCAATGGCCATGCGCTGAGTCGATTCATGGCGGCCACTGTCATATACACCCATCAGTACGTCAGAGAAGATGAGCAAAGTAAAGCCAAACCTGTAGCTAAATCATTCACAATCAATAACCTACTTCTTGCCATCGTATTTGGCTCACTACCCTTAGTAGCGCTGAGCGTGATCACTCACCAGCTCCTATGGTTGTTCATGCTACCGGTTTTGTACCTGGTCAAGGTTCTTTTGGGCCGACACTTTCAGAGGAAAATCGGCGGATACACGGGTGATTGCCTGGGAGCTACACAGCAAATCGTCGAAGTAACCTATTATCTGCTCGTTGTCTTAGTATGGAGATTCATTTAGTCCGACACACCACTCCCGATGTAGCGGAGGGAGTATGCTACGGGCAGACGGACCTACCTCTGGCCCAAACCTTCGATGAAGAGGCAAAACGTGTGAAGGAACAGCTACCAACACAAGTAGATTGGGTATTTAGCAGTCCTCTTGGCAGATGCAAGCGATTGGCGTCCCTTCTGTCCGAGGAGTTGGAGCTGGTGGATGAACTAAAGGAAATGAACTTTGGCGCTTGGGAGATGCAAGCCTGGTCGGACATCCCTAAGGATGAGCTGGATCCCTGGATGAGGGACTTCGTCAATAAGGCGGTACCTGGTGGTGAGTCCATGAAGTTACTTTCGGATAGGGTCAATCAATGGTACGAGCGCCTATTGACCATGGGAGAGGGGAGCGTCATCATTGTCTCCCACGCGGGTCCTATTCGGGTGATCCTCTCCACCATCAATGATACGCCCCTGGAGCAGGCCTTCAAAAGATACCGAGTAGATTACGGTGAGGTAATTACTGCCAGAGTATAGCCGGTCATCAGGCTCCAAATTGTGCACTGAGGATCCGAATCGGCTATGAAGCACAAAATATCAGTCATTTTGACCGCTTCGCTGTCCTAATTCACATTTCCAGATTGACTTACTAGGGAAATAGCGGACTTTTCCCGTTCCTTGCCTTACAAGACTGGAGTGGTTTTGCTGTCGACAAAAAGACTAAATGATGAAAAACTGGAGCCTTGTTTTCTTGTTCATGATCTGCGGAGTCCTGTACGTGAGTTGTGGTAGCGATAATGATGCGCAAATTTGTGATCAACGAGTGGTTATCGATGCCACGGAATACACCACTGCGCCGATGGACGCGTTGGTAATTGGTAGTTTAACCTTCAACGGTGATTGTCTGGAAATCACATTCAGTGCCGGAGGCTGCGATGGTAAATCTTGGGAATTGAAACTAATCGATTCAGGAGCTATCTCGGAATCGCTACCGCCGCAGAGAAATTTGATTTTGTCCCTAAAAAATGACGAGTTCTGTGAGGCGCTCATCACTCAAACTCTGACTGTTGATATTGCCCCTTTGCAGATAGAAGGTTCTTCGATCCAGTTGAACCTTGTGAATACCGGGGATGAGATCCTTTACACCTATGGAAGCTAATTTGTGGACGGGAATGGGGAACGAAGCAACCTCCTTCCTTATGAGCATCATGTTGTTATGAGACAGTATCTGTTACTGCTAAAGGGGAAAAAGGAGTTGGACTATTCCCCGCAAAAGCTGCAAAAACGGCTCGAAGAATATCGTGGGTGGGTAACCACGATCCACAAACATTACGTCATGGATAATCGACTAGAACGAGAAGGGGCACATCTCATTAGCCGCGAGGAGATAAAGACGGATGGTCCCTTTCTGGAATCAAAAGAGATCATCGCAGGCTTCATCATCATCCAAGCCGATTCATTGGCGCAAGCCACATCTATTGCGCGAGCCTCACCGTTGCTGGCTTACTTTGAGATCTTTGTGAGGCCTATGGTAACGCAGGAGTCTTTTTGAGTAAATCCACCACATCGAAGCAGCTGGACGAGAAGCTATTCAGGAGGAGCTATGCCAAGACGGTGGCGGTTTTAGTCAAATACTTTGGTTTGGATGAGGTGGAGACCGCAGAAGATATTGTCCAGGAAACGCTAGTTGAGGCTTTTGAGCGTTGGAGCGTTCAGGGGTGGCCCGACCATCCCGAAGCATGGATCATGGATGTGGCAAAAAAGAAGACCATCAACCTACTGAGAAGGAACAGGATCTTCAGAGATAAGATATTGCCACAACTGGAGCGGGTGGAGCCTGCGTCGGAAGCGGAGCTGCAGGACAGCACGCTCAAAATGATTTTTGCCTGTTGCCACCCTGAACTACCCAAAGGCTCACAGATTGCTTTGGCCCTTAAGACCCTTTGCGGGCTAAGTGTGCCCGAGATCGCCAGAGCGCTGCTGACGTCTACCAAAACGATCAATAAGCGCCTCTACCGGGCCAAGGAGAAGTTCAGGACCGCTCAAATTCCATTTGTCATTCCTGACCCAAGCGAATTTGATCATCGCCTCGACAGCGTGTGTAAAACCCTCTATCTCTTGTTTAACGAAGGCTACTACGCACCTCATCACCAGGAGATCATTCGAGCGGATGTATGCTTTGAGGCGGTTAGGTTGCTCAAGGAGGTGTCGGCGCGCTATGATCAGTCGAGAAGTACATCAACGCTAAGAGCCCATTGACCTTTCCCGACT
>JBCCXG010000709.1:0-3602 GCA_039191945.1 Bacteroidota bacterium | reverse complement strand
GGCTTCACCAATTGTTTTCGGAATTAGGTAACCCTTTGCAGATAGTAGATGACTTACTCCATTCGTGGGTTTTATCGAAAATAACTGATCCTTTGCGTCGGCCAATTGATCTTGATTACCATTAGTTTTCGATCGGCCAATCTGGATCGCCGCATCTTTGATCGACCGATATCCCGTGCAGCGGCAAAGATTGCCCGTCAACGCATCCAGGTAGTCCGGCTCCGCTGACCCCATCTCTTGATACATTACAAACAAACTCATGATGATCCCCGGTGTACAATAGCCGCATTGGCTACCGTCGTGGTCCACCATGGCTTCTTGTACCGGGTGAAGCTGTCCCTCAGAGGCCAAACCCTCGACGGTCACCAGGTGCTTGCCTTGGAGCTTTGGCAGAAAGAGTAAGCAAGAGGTGCAGGCCTTATATTGCATCTTTCCATTGACGATTTCTCCCACCGCCACGGTACAGGCCCCACAGTCTCCTTCGGCACAACCCTCCTTTGTCCCTGTCAAACCAATTTGGCGTACGTACTCCAGTACAGTAGTATTGGGATGATAGCCTTCGGCAGGGTCGATTTTTTCTTGTCTTAAGCGCTCTTCGTCATTGAGCTGGAACGATAGCATTTTCTCAGGCGTTTCGTTTTACTATCAATTTAGTAATTATATAAAGAACCAAGGTCAGTTCGAAGGTTTCGTCAATACAAGGTTTGAATTTTTTAAAACCTTCCAAACTAAGAGACCCTTTTGTGCACAATTTCTAATTTAGCCAGATGAGTCATCAGTCGCGCGTAGTTGCCTTAAGTTCCAGGCTGGAGCAAATTGCCGCGCTGAGCGAAACCCCCGATGGAATCTTCCGTCCCTTTGCTTCGCCCAGTGCCGAGGCCTGCGTGCAGCTGGTGGGGGAGTGGTGTCGAGACGCTCATCTGAGTATGAGGAAAGATGCCATTGGCAACATCCGCATACATGACCCCAATCGATCCGGAGCGAAGAGGAAGTTTTTCATGGGTTCCCATGTCGATACTGTGATCAACGCCGGTAAGTATGATGGCGTGCTGGGCTTCTTGATGGCCCTGGACCAGCTCGAACAGAAGAGAGACTGCCCATTCGACCTGGAGGTGGTGGGCTTCTCTGATGAAGAAGGCGTCCGGTACGGGACCGCCTACCTGGGCAGTAGTGTCCTTGTAGGGAACTTCGACCGAGATCTACTCTCGAAAATGGATGACCTGGGGATCAGCATGTCTCAAGCCATCTCAGATTTTGGTGGTGATCCATGTGCTTTAGACAAAGCGTGTTTTGGAACCGAAAACGAATTTGAAGGATACTTGGAGGTGCACCTGGAGCAAGGTCCCGTTTTGGCTGCCTCACAAGTGCCAGTCGGGGTAGTGACCGCTATCGCGGGACAGTTTCGATGTACCCTGTGCTTTCAGGGGAAAGAGGGACATGCTGGTACGGTACCGATGGACCACCGGAAAGACGCCGGATTGGGAGCTGCAGAGTTTGCCATGTCCCTGGAAAGGTATGCCCTTTCCAGATCTCATGAGATGGTCGCTACTATGGGTAAGTGGACAGTCAACCCGAACGCAAGCAATGTGATTCCCTCGGAAGCAAAGGTCTCGGTCGACCTAAGAAGTAGCAATGAATCGGCCTTGTCTCAGGGCATCGAGTTCATCAAACACACGGGGACGGAAATCGCCGAAAAGCGTGGACTTGCTTTCTCGCTGCGCGTAGATCAAATGAATCCCTCTGTACCGATGAGCGATGAGCTCAAAATGAGGTTGGCCACCGCCATTGCCTCTACGGGCCAGCCGCCCATAGAAACACGCAGTGGTGCAGGACACGATGCAGCTATCCTATCGCATTTAGGTCCCGTGGCGATGCTCTTTGTTCGATGCCGCGAAGGTATCAGTCACAGCCCGGAGGAATACGTCTCCAGCGAGGATATTGAGGTCGCCATGAAGGTGTGCGATCATTTCTTTGAGCACTACGAATAAAATAACGAAATCATGAAGCTTACCGCGCGATCACAAACCGTCGTCAAACAGAATTACGCCCTCATTACCGGTGATGGGTTTGTCAATAGCGTAGTGCCCGGATGGAGCAACTGTGTAGTCAATGTGGTCATCAATGAAGCGATGGGGGCGGACTTCTGCCAGCAGCTAGTCACGCTGGGTCCCACGAGCTCGCTGAAAGGGTCTACGCAAGTCTCCGAATTTTTCATCTACGCCATCGAGGGGCAAGCTCAGTTGCAGGTCGAGGATCAGTCCTACGCATTGAAGGCGGGAAGTTATGTTTGGCTTCCACCAGGGACAGCGAACTACACGATCGATAGTGCCGCGGAGAATACCCAGCTCCTGACCTTCCAAAAAGTGTATGAAGAGCTGGAGGATATAAGCATCCCGGCACTCTACCATGGTCATGCGGACGATATCCAACAAGATATCTATTTGGAAGATCCACAGCTGCTCATGCAAAACCTACTGCCCTACGAGCTGGGTTTTGACATGGCGGTCAATATATTCACTTATCTCCCTGGTGGGAATTTGCCGTTCGTGGAGACCCACGTGATGGAGCATGGACTCACCTACCTGAGTGGGCAGGGGATCTACCGACTGGATGACGACTGGTATCACGTAGGTAAGGGGGATCATATCTGGATGGCACCGTATTGTCCTCAGTGGTTTGGTGCTTTGGGCGATTCGCCCTCCGCTTATATCTACTACAAGAATGTCAATCGCTTCAGCATCGAGCAGTAAGGGGTGCCATGATCTTGTCCTCTAGGATTGGAAGGGTGAATATGCAGTTGGTCTCAAAACTCCAAAAGCAGATCGGCCAAATCAACTGGCATCGCTTGTTCACCAATGGAGACTGCGTGGCGATGATCCGGGCTAGTTTGGCATTCTGGAAGTGCTGCAGATCGCTGTCCGCGCAATAATCCTCATTACCTTTCGATTTGCCATGTCCATGCCCCTGTTACGCTGTGTCATACTGGGAGTGAAGGAAAAGGAGACTGTAGAGGTACGCGAACGCAAAGTGTGTGGTTTTGGGATGATATAAGCAGGTTCGGCTTACCTTGTTGCACGGTCAGTAGGTCGAAGTAACGGGAACACGACAATTTGTCTATTTAAGGAAAGAGCCGTGAACATTTTGCATCGAGCAAGTTTTCATGTAACCATGAAGCCAATCGGAGTGGAGAACAATGAAGTCAATTCACATGCACAATTGATGGACTTCAAGAGGGAGATAGCCAGCTACGGCGTAACAGTTCCCGAGGATGAATGGGACTACCTGCTCAGCATTGTTAAAGTCAAAACGGCCAAGAAGAGGGAAGTTATATTTAGCCAGACGCAGCTGTGCCATCATGTGATCTATCTGATGAAGGGCATTACGGCTACCATTTATCTATATGACGACAAGGAGGTTGTTACCCGGTTCTTCCAAAAAGGCAACTTCAATACCAACATCGTTAGCGCCGAATCGAAAAGCCTGGCTTCAGATGTTTTGCTAGCGATCACGGCTATTGAATATCTATTACTGCCTTTCAGCTTCTTCTCAGATAGCTTTTTTCATTCTCATACATTTGGCCTCTTCGTGCGAAAGAAAATCAT
>JBCCXG010000708.1:0-3609 GCA_039191945.1 Bacteroidota bacterium | reverse complement strand
CATGCTCGCGAGATTTCCCGCTTTCTTTACCTTCTCCACTCACGACATCCCAGCTACCCATACCTTTTATGAACAGACGCTAGGCCTCGAGGTTCACCGAAACGCGCGCGGTTTCCTGGAATTGTACCTACCAGGCAACAATACGGCGGTGATTTACGCCAAGGCAGACCATAAGCCGGCCAATTACACCGTTCTGAACTTTGAAGTCCAAAACATTGAGCGAATTGTTGACGATTTGAGGGACAAAGGTGTCGTCTTTGAACAGTATGGACCTCCCATAGCTACCGATGCCAAGGGTATCTCGTGGGATCCCGAGGGATCAAACATTGCATGGTTCCGAGATCCTGGGGGCAACATCCTAGCGCTCATAGAGGGCTGATCAGCACGTCTTCGAGGGTCTTCGTCACAAGCAACAGGTGCTGCGATGGGCTGGCTAAAGCTGCTGCAGGGCTCCTGCAAGCACCCTTACCAAACCGATGGCTTCTATCAGCGCCCTTCAAGTTGATCGGCTCATCACAATTTTAACTTCTAGATACCACAACGTCTGCTTCAAGGGGGCCGTTGTAATTAGTAGAAGGCAAGGAGAATAAACCCGAACTCCGCTCGGACGTCGAAAAGTACGCCGCTATTAAAACGATGGCGCATAAACCCGTCTTCGCCTTGGCTTCAACCGATAAAAAAAGGCCATCCCGCATTGGGACGGCCCTCACACTAAACCTATAAAGATGGTAGCTGATGCTACCTGCAGGTCTCTTTGATATCTCGAAGGTCGGACCTCACCGGGTCCGTACCTTTCTATGGAAATCACCTCCAGCCGCTTGAAAACTGGAAACTTCCTACGGAAGCCGTTGTGATTACGCTAACAAAAATGTTGCTGCTGACTGCATGAGAAAATGAGCAAACACAATGTCAAATCATGACTAATGTCAGGACGCTCTAGATGGTGCGATTCCGCAATTCCGCGTAGAGCGTCTCCTGATCAAGGATCGGCATGAACTTCTCATGAGGGATCTTCCTACTAATCAGGTATTGAGTGATTAGCACCTTTATCTTTTCGATGAGGTCCGCTTTTTTCCACGGTTTGGCGATGTACATGTCCAGGCCCGCGTGATTGATCGCATCAATCGTATCCTGATGACTGGCTAGGCCGGTGAGCAGCAGCTTCTGTGTGGAGGTAAAGCGGCCGTCTTGCTGGATCTTTGACAGCAGCTCGACACCTGTCATCTTGGGCATGACGTGGTCTGAGACCAGGACAGCAAGGTGATCCCCACTCCGATCCAATTCATCGATGAGCTCCAGGACCTCAACGCCACTGGTGCACATTTCCACTTCGGTATGTGACAGGAAAAAAGACAGGTCATCTTCCAGGGCCCTCAGGACCTCCTCCTGATCATCAACGGCGATTATGTATAGTTTGTCCATGACATCAAAGGGTTAGTCATTGTCCATTTCACCTGCCACAATGGGCAATTCGATTTCGAAAAGCGTACTCCCGGGTTGGCTCATCAGCGTGATATTGCCTCGGTGTTCCTCCACGATACGTTGGACGATCGTAAGCCCCAACCCCAAGCCAAAGCTTAGTCCGCCCACCTTCGTGGTAAAGCTGGGCAAGAAGATCTGGTCCTGAATCTTTTTGGGGATGCCAGGGCCGTTATCGTGAATGCCGATCATGAGCAGATCGCCCAACTCCCTACAGCTAATAGTGACGGTAGGATCCTTGGTCCCATTCATGAGCAGGCTCTCGATCGCATTCTTGATCACGTTGATCCATACCTGCATCAGCTCTCCGTGCGACGCTTGGATACGAGGCAGCTCCTCCGGACACTCCATTCTTACCTCTACTTGCTTCACCAGACCGGCGAGCACCGCGAGGGATTGGGAAATCGTCTGTCCCACATCGACTTCCTTGGACCAGCCTTGATTCGCCACACCTAATTGTCTCACGGACTTCACGACATGCGTCGCATGATCAGCCGCCACGTGCATATCGTGCAGTAGGGCACCGGTTTCCCAATGGTTGATGGCATCCCGAAGGTTGACCTGTTCCCGTTGCAGACGCTGCACCTCCCCTGGACTAATGCCGGTCGATGCCAATTGCCTGGCCGTCAACCGATCGACATTTTTCAGTTTTTCATAGGCTGATCGGTTAGCCCTGGCGTCTTTCGTAGCTACCGTAGGGCCCTCTTCTATTCCGTTGCGAAAGAGCCGAAACAGTTCGGAACTAGACTGTTGAAAGTAAAACTCGATCCTCGTGCGGATGCGGTCCAGGTTGCTACTGATGGCACCGACTGCATTATTGAGCTCATGGGCCAGCCCCGCTGACATCTGGCCCAGCAGCGCCATTTTCTCGTTCCTGATCAGATTATTCAGGCTTTTGCGTCGTTCGCGGGCCATGTGCCGAGCAAACTGCTGCCGGCTGCGAAGCTCCTCTACCACCATCTTAAAGAGGAAATGCTGGAAAGCGCGGCCACGTTCACCCTCAATCACGAAGGGGTCGCCCTCAAAATAGCAGACTTCCGAAGCTTCACTACTGACCACTTGTGAGTAGCTCTTGTGATCAGAGGAAAAGAAACTGTAGACCCCCGCAAACTCCCCTTCTTTTGCCTGGAAAACAGGATCATCGATCTCATCATCAGGTAGGAAACCCAAGAGTCTGCCGCGCTTTACGTAATAAATGCGGCGATTCGTCTCGTGTTGCTCCAATAGTACATCGCCAGGCTGCAACGTGATGGTGCGGGTTACGTCAGAAAAAAACCATTGGATTACATCTTGACTCTCCGGCTCCATGGTAAAGTCTTCCATCTAAAAGAAATTAACGGATTTCAAGATGAACATCAACAGGAAGTTGAGCATAAGACCGACCACTGTCACAATGAGACCTGGCTTAGCCAGATCCTTCGTTTCTAAGAGACCGGTACCAAAAGCCAGCGCATTGGGAGGAGTACTGATAGGCAACGCCATCCCCATGGAACACGCAAAGGTCGTACTGAGCACGACCAGCCTGGTCCCACCTAGCTCCACTAGGCCTGGCAGTGTAGTACCTAATACCGCCACCAGCGGCAAGATTAGGTTGGCCGTGGCCGTATTGCTCATAAAGTTGGCCATAAGGGCGGCCATCACCCCCATCGCTAATATCACCGTGACCGCGGGGACCGAATCAAAAGCGATGCTCTCCATTAGGTGCTGGGCCAAACCTGTCTTATCCAGAGCCAATCCGAGGGCGATACCCCCCGCCACTAGCCAGAGGACATCCCAGCTAATATATCTTAGCTCCTCTTTGGTAATGACGCCAAACGCCAAGAACACACCAACGGGGATCAGGGCGACGGTGTAAGCATTGAGACCGTGAAGGAAATCCGTGAGCCACAGTATAATAGTGCCCGCAAAGGTCCCATAAACCAGGTAGGCCTTGGGATTCTTCAGAAACCGACCTTTTATCTCCAGGTTGACCTCCTCATCTCCTGCGGGATACAGGACACCCACCAAAATCCATGCAAAGGCCAATAGGACCACCACAAATGGTACGGCAAATGCCATCCACTCGGCAAAGGACACCGCATCAGCCCCCGTTAAATATTTCAATGCGATGGCATTTGGAGGCGTACCGAT
>JBCCXG010000707.1:0-3609 GCA_039191945.1 Bacteroidota bacterium | reverse complement strand
GGCCTGCCGCTAGCGTTCATCCTGAGCCAGGATCAAACTCTCCATTGTATTATTACTTAAATGTCAAATTCGAACCTCGCTTTACTTCCTTGACAAGTCCAACCCTCCCCAGCAAGTAACAACTGAAAAAGATCAAACAAACTCAGGTGGAGTCATTTGCTACCTTGTAACACTTATTCAAAGAACTTCTATCTACTTCCACGCCGATAAAAACGCTTCCGCAAACTTGTCAAATTACCCTTCCAGTAACCCGATCTCTACTCACCCTAAACACGATCTTTCCCCACTACCAATCAACCCTCGCGCTCAAAGCGGATGCAAAGATAACCACACAATTTTCTAATAAACAAGAGGTGGAAAAAAGAAATTTAAAAAAGTCATTCTCCAGGCGCCCAACCGGACGCCAACCCCTCCCAATCGACCTCTAAGCCCGCTTTCGGGGCTGCTTATAGATCGGCACGGTGCTGCATGGCTCACCGTACATCAGGCTGCTTACCACGGGCACCAACAGTTTGGTGATCTCAGTGTACGCGTAGTCCCGCGCACCCACGCCTCCGCACCCTTTGATCACCACCTTTTGTCCCTCGAAGTTTTGCTGGGCCACCTTGGCTATCGCGGCATCGATCGTGTACTTCTCCTGGTCCGCCTCAGTGCCTTGCCGCACGTCGAGCGCCACAGGGGAGAGCTTGCTGGTCACCAACATATAAGCCCAAGTCGGTACGATCGCATCGACGCTACAGCCCACCACGACGACCTTATCCGCATATTGCTGCCAGTCATGCTCCTTCATCGCCTGCCGAAAGTCTTTTTCCCTCAGCACCATCTCCTGGAAAAGGAACGGCCTAAGATCAAAGAACACCGCCACCTCCGAATCCAAATAGTCATCCAGATCGATGGTGATCAAAGGGCTCTTTGCTACCCTATTCTCTATTTCAAAATTTGCCTCGGACATGATTTACTAACAACTAAAAGGATCGATTTGATCCTATGGCTTGAATTTATTTGAGGGTGGCTTCGTCTGGAAAGCCTTTAGATAGTTCGGTTCGAAGTACGCGAGGTCCTCAAATTCTTCCTTGATAAACTTCTCCCACGCGAGACCGCCCAAAGCCACCGCTGAGGGATCCGTCGTCACAATGTGCAGATCGGGATGATCAATGAACCCGTCGCACTTCGCTGCACCATTGCCCACCAGGTACAAAGGACGATCCCGAAAGCCTCCGAACGAATCAGCTTCAAGGATCAGTGCCTGCAACGGCCAAATCTCCGTACCCTCTTTATCTTCTAGTAGCGTGTAGACTTCCATCCGGCGAGCGTCCAGCATCGGAGCGATCAGCGCTGCTGCCGGCAGCCACTCGCGTGCCTGAGCCACCAGCACATCTAGCGTGCCAACAGACAGCAATGGAATCTCGAGCGCATAACAGACCCCCTTGGCGGTCGACAGCCCTATCCTCATGCCCGTGTAGGAGCCAGGGCCCCCGGAGATAGCAAAGCCATCCAAGTTCTTCATGGTGTAGCCACAGTTGGCCACCAACTGCTCTAGTATCGAAGGGAGCAACGAGGAATGCGACTTGTCCAGGTGATAAGATTGCTCTCCAAGCAATACACCGGCCCTGTGCAACGCTACCGAGCATACCGGAGTCGAGGTCTCCAGGCTCAGAATGAGTCCATCATCCACGGGGCTTACTGAGGGCCAAGGAGCGCTTCGTATCGATCTTCATCGTTGAGCAGCTTGACCGCTGCCAAGATATCAGGATCTTTTTCGAAGGTCGACTGGATCACACCCTTTTGCAAAAAATAGCGGCTGGCGACCTCTTGCTCCAGCAGTGCCTTGATCTCCGTTTTGAAGGTCAGCAGGTCCGACTCCTTGTTGTGGAGGGTAGCGACCCTCAGGTTCTCGATTTGCTCCTTGATGTCTGGATAGTACTTCTCTTCCTTTGCGATGTCCACCAGCTGCTTGATGCTTCTTTCTACCTGCGTCGTGTAGTCGTAATCCTTGTCACGGAGCCATTCCACGAATGTGTCGTACTCCGTATCTGTCAAACGGAAGGTACGGGCATCCGTCACCTCTTCGGTACGGTTGTGGACATAGATCGTCGCATAGTTGAAAAGCAAGTCTTTGCGAATAAGGCTATGTGTGATCGGCGCATATCGGGTCCTCTCCACCTCTTCATCCGGGTCTAGTCCACCCCCATCGTACACCGTGCGTCCGTTGAACGTCTTGAACTCCACCTTGAGCGAATCAGGAATTTTCCCTACACTTCCATCGTCATTGCGGTGGGCATAGTCTATGGCCTGGATGCAGCGACCACTGGGGATGTAGTACTTCGCTGTTGTTACTTTTAGCTGTGAATTGTAAGACAAAGGCCGGGTTTGTTGGACGAGCCCCTTTCCGTAAGTCTTGCGACCAATGATAATGCCCCGATCATAATCCTGCACGACGCCCGCAACGATCTCGGAGGCCGAAGCGCTGCCATTATCGGTCAGTACGGCGAGTGGGATGTCCACGTCCACGGGTGCGTTCAGCGCACTGTAGGACTTGGTCCAGGCATCCAGCTTGCCGCGTGTACTCACGATCTCCTTGCCTTTAGGCACAAACACATTCGAGACGTTGACGGCCTCCTCCAACAGTCCTCCCGGATTGCCACGCAGGTCCAGTATGACCTTGGTCACCCCATCGGTCTTGAGTTTGCGAAGGGCCGCGCCTACTTCCGCGCCGGCCTTCGTGGTAAAATCTGTCAGTCGGATATAGCCAATATCATCGGCCACCTTACCGTAAAAAGGCACATTGTCTATGGTGATCTTCTCTCGCTTCAAGTCGACATCAAATGAAGCATCCTGACCATATCGCTCGATGGTCAGCGTGATCTTGGAATTAGACTGACCCTTTAGGAGCTTACTGATCTCTTCTGAGGATTTGTCCTTTATCTCTATGCCGTTGATTTTGGTGATTTGATCACCGATCTTCAGCCCCGCACGATCTGCAGCAAAGCCTTCATACGGAAGCACAATGGTGCTGATGCCTCCCTTGCGATCGACCAAAGCGCCAATCCCTCCGTATTCGCCGGTGGTGACCGTCAGGTAGTCCTCAATCTCATCCTCTCCTATATATGTGGTGTAGGGATCCAGATTGGACAGCATCGCATCGATGCCTTGCTTCATGAGGGTGTTTGGATTGATCTCGTCGACGTAGTAGGCGTTGACTTCCTTAAACATCGTAGCGAAGATGTCCAGGTTCTTTACGATCTGGAAGTAGCGATCATTCTCCGGTCGTGCAAAGCCGACAATGATGGAGACGACGATCACTGCCACTAGAGAGGTCTTGATGGCTCTATTCATTAGTAGAAAAGTTTTTGATGTCCTGTTCGCTGTGTTGGGGCGGTACCTTTTTCCGTAAACGAACCATTAAGTTAATTAGTTTTTCCTGGATGTCCTGAAATGCCATTACCTCTTTGGATTGATAAATAAAGGCCATGTCCAGGGAGTAGTCCGCCACCGGTGACAATCGAATACTGGTAGCTGTCCCCAAGAAATTTCACAAAAAAGCAGTCACCCGTAACCTTCTCAAGCGGCGCATACGAGAGGCCTATCGACTGAACAAGCATTTGCTGG
>JBCCXG010000706.1:0-3618 GCA_039191945.1 Bacteroidota bacterium | reverse complement strand
GCCCAGGCTAGTTTATTGCCTTGTATGGACAGGTGCGAGTTGTCATCCGTGTAGAGTCCGGGACGTGTGATTACCTTTTCCTTACCCGTTTGTCGGTCGATCATCACAAAAGTGCGTATATCTCTAAATCCTCGCTTCTCCACGATGAGGGTGTTTTCATCCAAGAATACCGGAATGCGATAATTCGTGGGGCCGATCTTTTTTTGCGTATTGATTTGCCGACTCGGGGTTAGCTCCAATTGCTCAGCTTCGGCCTTCCATTCCTCTGTCAATGTCTCAAAGGTCTCGCGATAGAGTTCCCGCGGTCGTTTGCCTGTATGCCGCTTAAAGCCCTGGCTCAAGGGGTAAAAAATACCTTTGTATTTGACCGCGTCTTTCGCTGCTTCGTTAAGGGCTTCTGCTCCATATTGCTTTCGGATATGTGTCACCATATAGTAGCCTAGGCTGTAGTGATTGGGGACGAAGTCTTTGATGGAAGTGGCGGAGGCCTTTTCATAGCCGTAAAATCGGTCGGAAAGCATCAGGGAACGATACAGTTTGTCGTGGTCAGGTGTGACGCCTCGACCCGCGTTGGTCATCGCGGTTTCCATAAAAACCGCATCACCCTCTAGAAACCATCGAGGTATAGCCACGACAGCGAATCCACCCCAACCGTTTTGCCCAAAGAGGACCGAGCCTAACTTGGTAATCCCTTGCTTGGCATTGCTAAACTGTTGAACGTGCCGATACTCATGGATGGTCAGTAGATCCCACCATTCGGCTTGTCCAAAGAAGCCAAACTGCGGAGGTGTCGTAAAGAATTCGGTTCGAAAAGGTCCCACCGTAACAAAGCCATTGGAGACGGTGGTTTGGTTCTGTATGATGACACTAACTTTCTCACTGAGCGTGTCCAAATAGTAGGGCTTTTCGTCGTCGAGCAAGTGGATGATGTTGGCTGCTCTTTGTGCATGCTCCTCTAAGCCGACAGGAAAGATCACCTGTACTTTGTCAGTGTTGATCTGATTCCACCGCATGTTACTGGGGTTCAAACCGAGACCAAAGCCCTGGCCAGATGCGAAATAGGGGAGTAGCGCGAGTAGCAGTAAAAATCTTTGCAATGCCATATTTGTTGTAGCCTTTTCGTAGTTGAAAACGAGTCAAGGAAATTAGCCTATTGATCGATCTAGGATGAATTCGTTCCCCTCTCTCATTTCACACAATTTCTCTTTTCGAACTTTGGTACTTGAAAGTAACTTCAACCAAAACAACCAACCAAGCTAAAACCTCTGTTTTAGCTCAATTCCTGCATATTGGTGGCTCGTCACTCCTACGGTCTCCGGTTTGTGCACGTGCACGACAAAGTTGAAGTCGAACGTGCCATAACGCAGTAGTAGACCAAATTTTTGATGATAGACCCAGCGATTGGGGTCTTTGGTGAATAGTGAGGGGCTTCTGCTCAGCAAACCACCCTGGAGTGTGCCGTTGTAGATCGTGTACTGCACCCCTGGTGAATACATGATGTATGCTTCCATGGCTTTCGCAGGTTTTTTGCGTGGTCGGATCCCTCCAAGGGTATTACCAAATATGCCACTCAAGTTGGCGGGTAAAGTCCGACCAAACCTGAAAATGAGCTGTTCCCTGATGATATTATGGACGGATCCTAGCGCCAGGTGGCTCTCTAAAAGGATGTCGAGTTTGGGATTCTTATCTCGGGTACGCAAGAGCTGCATTCCATGACGTACATGCGCATTGATGACCGGTGCGTCGCTTACCTGCGTGTCCCAGCCATTGACATCGGGCAGCCCCAACCACTGGTGCCAAGCTTCGTGAATTTCGCCCGTAAAGCTCTTTGGTCCCATCCAGCCCAACTCTAATTGTACCTCTAGGGCGTGACTGGATCGGAAAAAGTAGGACTTACCTGCCTTGAACGATATGATCCCGGCATAGGGGCGATCCATCTCGGAGATACGCACTTTGTCTACCTCGTTGGCGGTATAGATTCTCTGACTGAGCTCGAAGTGGTTGATGATACTGAGCAGCTTTGGTCCAACGCGTGTTGAATCCTGGATCCTGCTGTATCGCGCGTAGATACCGCTGCTGTAGTACTGATCGCTTAGAAGGGAGGTGAAGACATCATTTTCAATGAGCAGCCTCACTTCATGGCGTAGTACCCTCTCATTCGACCCCTGTCCGAAGGTATTTCCGATCCAAAAGCTCAGTATGATCCCTGCTACCACTGAACGCATTTTCCAAAGATATAATTTTGACTTCAAGAGAAAATGTCCGGCTTCTGATAACGGGTGCGATTAATCGTTATTTGGCGGTTATCGAGAGAATTCCGGCAGTAGAGGTTAGTACGTACTTTGTGTGATCATGGATGAAAACTTCTTACAAGAGTATTTGACAGGGCGTGCCAAGGATGGCACACTCCGGGCGCTGCCTGCGGAAAAGGCAGCGCTTGACTTCCTTTCCAATGATTATTTGGGCATGTCAAGAGATCCGCAGCTTCAGCATCGGATTGATCAGGCCTGGAGAAAAGACGATCACCAGTTGCTCGGAGGTACGGGTTCCCGATTGCTTTCAGGAAACCACCCACTTTATGAAACTCTGGAGGAGCAGCTTTGTGAAGTATTCCAATCAGAGGCAGTATTGGTTTTCAACTCGGGCTACCAAGCCAACCAGTCCTTGATTGTTGCGTTGGGCGGCAGGCAGGATGTGGTACTGTACGACGAACTGTCTCATGTCTGTCTGAAAGAAGGTGCCTGGCTTAGTCAGGCGCGTAGCTTCGCTTTTCGACACAATGACATTGAAGATTTGAAGAGGCGATTGCGAACGTTGAATGGTGAGTCGAAGCGCATTTTTGTGGTGACAGAGACCCTTTTTTCCATGGATGGGGACTTTGCGCCCATCGCACAGATATTGGAAGCATGTGAAGCTGTGGGCGCTTATTTGATTGTCGACGAAGCACATAGCACAGGCGTGTATGGTGAGCGGGGGGGCGGATGGTTGATTGAACGCGGAATGGCAGATCGCGTTTTTGCCAGGGTTTACACTTTTGGCAAAGCCATCGGGAGCCATGGGGCGTGTGTGGCAGGCTCAAAACTGTTGGTAGACTACCTGGTCAATGCTGGTCGCGGATTCATCTATACGACCTCACTTCCTCCCCATGCCTTGCGGACATTGATCGAAGTGTTTGGCTATTTGCCTTCTCAACCAGGGAGGGTCGATCAACTGATGCGAAATATCGAGTATTTCAGGGATTGCTATGCTACTTTTTTTGGGGACCATGCGAAGAGTCACAGTGCCATTCAACCGATCCCAGTGCCCGGGGCTGAGCGATGCGCGGGCATCTCAGCGACTTTGCGTAAAGAAGGCTACAGTATCATGGCCATCCGGGCACCGACGGTAAGGGCCGGTCAGGAGCGCCTCAGGGTGTGCCTTCACAGTTACAATACGCCCAAGGAGATTGAGGGGCTCCTACGGTCGGCGGCCGCCCTCATAATGACCGGATGAGTCAGGGCGATTTTCTGAGGCTCAAGGCTTAATTTCGCTCTCGTGAACTACTTTGTGACAGCGATCGGAACCGATAGTGGCAAGACCGTAATTTACGCCATTTTGGTGGACTACCTGCAGTCTGAT
>JBCCXG010000705.1:0-3625 GCA_039191945.1 Bacteroidota bacterium | reverse complement strand
GTCCCTTTGACGGTAGAAGTCACTGTTGACCGTACGCCCACGCCCGACGATGAACATCGAGCGGAGATTACCGGTTTCGAAGCCCATCTGCACCAGGTTGCGAACCGCCAATGGCGTCGGTACCCCATAGCCAAACTGGTCATAGACTTCCTGAATATTGGCAACAACTGCATCATAGCTTCCTCCCGCCTCACTCCGACGATAGGTCGCGTAGTCTGCCACGGGATCCGCGTTGGCAACCGAATCGGCCCGTCGCAGGTCAGGATGAGTCAAAATCAAATAGTTGGCAGTCGATAGATCGATCTCCTCAAAAGCGAGCCCTTCGATGCTCGATACAGTTTTCAAGTCCTCAGTCAACAGCAGGGTCTTCTCGCTGGACGTACCATTCACGACAATCTCTATACGATCAGAAAGGGCATTGGCAAGGATTCTTACGACATTGGCGGGATCGGTAATATCGAAGGAACGAATCGCAGAGGGATTCGCTGCGCTGATCCTAAGGTAGGATCGGCCCCCGCTACTTGTGGCCAGTTGCATATGCTCTTGCCCGCCATCGAAGTCGAGGTCCTGAGGATAAGCTACCTGTACATATGATATGGCGATCCTGTCTTGCGCGCCACTTCTTCCCAGCACATCCGCTTGTACAACAAGCTCTCCACCTGCACTGACATCCGACCAGTCGATTTCTGTGCTGAGTAATAATGAAGTTCGATTCGAAAAATTCATGGTGTCCGTAGTGGCCACGACCCGCAGATTACTATCATCGGGTCCTGCACTTATCTCCACCACATGTCCTAAAGAATTTCTACCCAGCATAACCATCTCCAGAAGAGGGTTGGGGCCAGTGGATACCGGATCGTTCAAGGTCAAATCATAAGTGACACTGGCTCCGCGGGCGAGGTCGGGGCCAGTCCAGCCTTCACCCATATCCCACTGTGCAAGTAGTTGATCACCATACTGAAAGCCCGTCGCGTAGTTGGTGGTTTGCAAATTGGTCGTGTCCGCCCAATGAAAGGAATCGGGCACCAAACCCGAATTGTCATTATCTGTAGAGAGCGATATGCGCTTGCCCGGTGTCCCAGCTATTTCGTAAGTCAAGAAATAAGTAGAAGTATCTGTAAACAAGCTGTAAAGCTGGTGGGGCTGCGCTTCAGCGGAGGTGTACAATGGTGCGTCGATTTCGCCATCATTTCGGACTCCGTAGAACTCGAGTTGGTCCAACGCACCGGTACTGGGACTGACCAGTACCGCCACTTCCTCCCCATTGTGATAGACCTTTATGTTTTCCGCACTCACCTGGCTGACTGGAAATCCCTGAGCGGCCAACTCGCCGGCGGTAACCCGGTAGAGACCATCTTCGACAACCTTGAGCTTCCAATACAACTGATCATAGTTGATCCATTCGTTTCCATATTGCGCCCAGGTAGTCAAACTACCCAATAGGAGCAAAATGGGGATGATTAAGATCCTTCTCATTTGTCTTCCAGGTTAAAGTTCACTTTCAAAGAAAACACATGGGAGAAGAGTGCCTCGGAGGCGTCGCCCAAATCCGTCAAGGCATAGTCGATGTGCAGTTGTTTGATGACCACGCCGACGCCCGCATTGGGCTGCATCGACCAATAGGTACTACGATCAAAGTCTTTCAGCTGCTGAATGTTATTCACTCCAAATCGTAAAAAGGCCAGATCCTTGAATCCGAGCTCTACCCCGCCATGCGGATCAATTGACAGTGCGTCGCTCCTCACCAGGGTATTGCGCCTGCCGTCAAAGGTCATATCCAAATCAACCGTAGGCATAATGCTAAAGAATTTGAACACCTCAAATCTCCGACTAGCTCCCAGAATCAGTCGAGGTAGTGTGACCTCCAGCGAATTTGTAGGCACCTCATTTCCGGTCAAATTGTAGACGTCCTCAAGTTCATCCGGTTGGTGCGACCAGGCATTGAAGGTCCCAAAAATGTCTTTGGCCATGAGCCCAAAATCCCATCCCTTCCACGTCTTCTGAGCCCCAAGATCAATACCAAAGCCCCAGGATTTGGCAAAACTCCCAGCCATGCGGTGAATGATCTTGGTGTTGCCCCCTACGCGTATACCACCGAGAATGGGAAGCTCTCGAGCATAGGTCAGCAAAAAGGCGTAATCTGTCGCAGAAAAGAATCGGATCTGGCTGTAGTCAATGGCGCCATTGGCATCAAACAAGAAACGGGTATCCGGAATATTATCAACGGAAAATCTGACAACTGAGAGCGCCAGCTTGCTATCATCCTGGAGGGATGCTGCAAATCCTCCATAATCGTAGTTGGCCAATCCACCGAAATAGTCAGAATGCATCAAGCCCAACTGGAAGTCACTCTCCATCTGATTGAGTCCGGCGGGATTCCAATACGCCGCAGTGACGTCGTCAGTATGTGATACCATACTCAAGCCCAAGGCAAAGGCCTTCGCACTCACTCCTATGTTAAGAAATTCGTTGCTAAACTTCGGCGTATTGTCCCGCGGGGTTGTACTGTCCTGAGCCTCAGCTAGTTGAAAACCAAAAATGATAACCAGGGTCAGCAACGGGTTGGCGCTGTTGCTTTGTATTCTCATCTATTTCTCCGATTGCAATCTTAATGGGATGCAGTGAGTAGTGATCACACGGGCAGGGGCTCAAAAATCTCAACGATTTAAGTGCAATTTAATTTCAATTCATATGACTTTTCTAATAAACCATAGAATTCTTCAATGAATATATCGCCTTCAGTACATTTTTTTACTATGTACTAGGCCATACATAGTACCTTTTCGTATACAGTGATAGATCGCTCAATGATTTTTAACGCTATAACCGCATGAGTCGATGAATATAGAGAACACACAAGTGCAGATGCGAAAGGGCATTTTGGAATTCTGCATCCTGCACATCATTTCCCGGGGAGAGGTTTACGCCTCCAATATGATCGAGGAGTTGACATCGGCCAAAATCATGGTAGTCGAGGGTACCCTCTACCCGCTATTGACGAGGCTCCGGAAAGCGGGATTAGTGGACTACAAATGGGTCGAAAGTAGCTCCGGCCCGCCGCGTAAATATTACACCATTACTGACAAAGGAAATGAGTTCCTGGAAGGCCTCAATCAAACCTGGGAGGAATTGGTTGCCTCCACCGGCAAAATCATTTCAGTGAACGGAAACGACGTACAAGGATGAAAAAGAACATTAGCATCAACATTGGTGGTATCATCTTTCATATTGAAGAAGATGGATACCAGAGGCTCAAGGCGTACCTGGAATCAATCAATAAGTACTTCTCCTCTTTTGACGATAGCAAAGAGATCATCGACGACATAGAAAGTCGAATCGCGGAGATTTTCCTAGCCAAGCTGTCCGATGTAAAGCAGGTCATCGTCCTGTTGGATGTGGAGGAGTTGATCGCTACTATGGGTACGACCAAGGACTTCCAGGCTAGCATAGAGACCGAGCCGCCTCCGCCACCCCCTACATCTTCTGAGCCGAAAGCGGAACCAGCGGACGAAAGTCAAGAAGAAGAACCTTCTCGTGAGGAATCCAGGCAGGAACCAAGCGATGACGCCAGGAGGCTCTATCGTGACGGTCAACGAAAGTTGCTCGGTGGTGTGGCCTCAGGTAT
>JBCCXG010000704.1:0-3664 GCA_039191945.1 Bacteroidota bacterium | reverse complement strand
TCACCCATGAGGATGTGGAGCCCGCTATGATCGAATACAAGCGCGAGCTGGAGTTTAAGTGATTTTGGAGCAGCGAGGCCTCGTCCTTTGGAGCACCATGTGGTGCTGGCTCTCCGTTGTAGCCTGCTCCGCGCTACCCGCCCCTGCGATTTCAATTCTGTATTTTGAATTGCTTACCGATGGCGTGGACTATTAAAGATTCAAAACTCCCAAACTCAAAACTCCCCGCGGCTGCCACTTCCGATCCAGGCTAAGGGCCAAGATTTCCCTTCGAGCTAATCGTACAGCTACCTGTTGCGCTAGGATCTTTTACAGATTCGCAAGCACACCATTGACTGCCGCACTCACCCTTGCCGCATCGGTCAGGACCATCATATGCGAGCCCCCTTCCACCAGATGGTCATAGGCCACATGGGAAATCGGTAGGGTGTGGTCATTCGACCCGTGGATGTGATAGATATTGTCTGGGGCTTCCGTCCTATCCCACTGCATGATCATTGGGATCGTACGAGCAATGAACCGTGGATCCTTGTCCTGGAGCATGGCCTTAAAAATCTCCTTCTGTGATTGCCGATCGGGCTCCACGATCGGCTGAAGTAGCTTAGCGCCAAAGATGGACAAGCGCGGACTGACCATCTTGTAGATCGGAACTCGTTTTTGAAAGCGGTAACGTGGAGGCAACTCATTCCAACTTTTGGCGCTCGAGATGATAATGGTTTTCTCCGCATTGACCAATTGGCTCATCTCAGTAGCGATCATCCCGCCCAACGATACACCAATGATCACAAAGGGCTCGCTCGTATCAATCTGACCGGCAAGTATTGCCGCGTACTCCTGCATCGAAAGTCCAGGGGCAGGTAGCTCATAAGTGATATGGCGCACGTCGTGCCCTCCAGTGATCTCCAAGTGCGTAAAAAGTCGGGCGTCACCACCTTGGCCCGGAATGAGGTAAACGGTCATTGCATTCTGTGCTTGACTGCCGAGGAAACATAGCAATAAGAGCACCCAAACAAAAGCCTTCATGGTCAAAGAGACAAACGAAGAAGGTCGAGGTTTCTTATCCTTTGATAAAAAGAGCTAAGAATGACGTTGCGGGATGGATCCAGCTGCGATTGTGACATCCAACCATTCCTCAGCCTCCTCCATGGTAGAGAAAACCATCTTCTTCATCCCCGATTTATCTGAGTACTTCTTCAGTGCGAGTTTAGCCAACGCATTCTCACCCAAGATCTCAGCGGTCTGTACCAGTCCGTAGGACATCAGAAGGTGTTGAGCGTCAATATGCACTTGACCAATCTCTTGCCTTGGTGCTTTCATAGTCCGAAGATCTACATGGATTTTGAAGCCCGGCTGCATCGCTTTGCAGGCCTCTTCCAGGTCCTCCAAGTACCCCTCCTTCGTCCGCCAAAACCCGGAGATTCGGATATACAATCTGTTGATCTCGGCATTGACGCGAAGACCGTAGCGATCATTATCTGCAAAAATCTTCATCGTCAAAAAATGTCGTGAGCTGGAGGCATATTGGACTAAGGAACATCGGTGAATGCAAAATGTTCATCGGGTGGGTATCATCCGGTATATTAAGTGATTGAACCCCTAAACATGATAGATACGAGGTGGTACAGGTCAGCCAAAAGCAAGGACGGCGCTAGATTGACCATGTACAAGTGCAGAATGGAATGAAAACCAAAGTCATCCTATCCTTGGTGATTCTGAGTGGCATATGCAGTTGCTCCCCAGAGGACGAGTCCAATGCCAAAGGTATCCCGGCGGAGGATTTGAGAATTGACGAGATGAGCAACACGTCTGAGTGGCTCGCCTACGGTCGTACCCATAGCGAACAGAGGTTTAGCCCCCTGACAGACATCAATGCATCAAACGTCTCAGAGCTAAGTCCCGACTGGTATATGGATCTACCCAATGACGTCGCGCTGGTCTCCACTCCGTTGGTCATCGATCGCACACTCTACTTCACCGGCACGATGAATGTCGTACGTGCGGTCGACGCGACCAACGGATCGCTGATCTGGGATTACGATCCGAAGGTAGGTGATGCGCTCCAGAAGAAGAGACGGCCTTTCGGCTGGACGCACAGTCGAGGACTTAGCTACTATGAGGGAAAGATATTCACCGCGACCTGGGATGGTCGCTTATTGGCACTTGATGCTCAGTCCGGTGCCAAGGTCTGGGAAGTGGAAACGGTCTCTGACACTTCAGGTTTCAACATCACCGGAGTCCCCAAAGCCTTCAAAGGCAAGGTGCTGATCGGCAATGGAGGTGCTGATGCCGGGCCAGCGCCGAGAGGTTATGTCACCGCATACGATGCGGATACGGGTGCAGAGTCATGGCGGTTTTGGATTGTCCCGGGAAACCCAGCGGATGGTTTTGAAAACGCAGCCATGGAAATGGCCGCCAAGACCTGGTCTGGTGAGTGGTGGAAGCAAGGAGGCGGTGGCAATGCCTGGCATGGTATCACTTACGATCCAGCGCTGGACCAACTTTACATCGGTACGGGAAACGGCTATCCCTGGAATAGATACGTTCGAAGCCCCCCGGATGGCTCAGACAACCTGTTTCTCTGCTCCATCGTGGCACTAGATCCAGACACGGGTGACTATCTCTGGCACTACCAAACGACACCCGGCGAGATGTGGGACTACAACTCGACCATGGACATTGTCCTTGCCGATCTTGATGTCAATGGAGAAACCGTCAAGGCCTTGATGCAGGCACCTAAGAATGGATTTTTCTATGTCATTAATCGGGAAAATGGGGAGTTGATTTCAGCGGAGCCCTACGCGGAAACGAGTTGGGCATCCCACGTTGACATGGCCACTGGTAAGCCCGCGGAAACCCCAGGAGCCGACGGCAAAAATGGTCCTGTTTACCTGACACCAGGAACTTGGGGCGCGCATACCTGGCACGCCATGTCTTATAACCCGCAAACCGGACTGGTTTACCTACCCACCTTGCATCATGCAGAGCTATTCACCAATCGGGTAGACGATCTGGCAGCGTACAGCGGAGGTCTTGGTGCGGGTGTGAGTCATATCGATCTTCAGCCTCGCGAGTACCCAGCATCGCTGCAAGCCTGGGATCCAATCACACAAGAGGCCCAATGGTCGATTCCGCAGGAGACCTTTTGGAACGCCGGTACCCTGACTACCGGTGGCCATCTCGTCTTTCAAGGGAGAACGGATGGGATCTTCGCAGCCTATCATGCTGACAGAGGCGACCTGCTTTGGGAGTGGGACGCAGGACTAGGTATATCTGCGCCGCCTATCACCTACAAAATCGATGGCAAGCAATATCTTGCCTTATTGGTCGGGTTTGGCGGAGGTTGGGCCCGCGGGGGTTGGGAGGCACATCAGCTGGGTTGGACCTACCAGCGACACATGCGACGGCTTGTCGTCTTCTCGCTCGAGGGCGCTGCGGATGTACCCGATCAGCCCGTGCCACTTGTACCCAAACCTCTCGTGATGGAAGACTTTCAAATCGATGAAGCACTGGCCCGTATCGGCGAAAACAAGTATTGGAGCTGCTTCAATTGCCATGGCAACGACATGTTTGCCGGTGGCATGTCACCAGACCTACGTGCGTCGGTTATGGCACAAAACAAGCAAGCTTTCACTTCAGTGGTGCGAGATGGATTGCTGGCCAGCCG
>JBCCXG010000703.1:0-3669 GCA_039191945.1 Bacteroidota bacterium | reverse complement strand
GAAAGTACTCCTAGCCACATTGGCGCTACTCACCTGTGGCGCTTGCCTCTCACAAGATCAGTTACAAATGGAAACCGCAGGTATGATCCAGTTTGCTGCGGGAAGGGCCGCGGAACTAGCGGAAGCGATCCCTGGAGACAAATACAGCTGGAGCCCCGAAGACGGTGTCAGGTCAGTTGCAGGCGTGATCGCCCACATGATCTCGGCAAACTACTTTTTTGCCATGAAACTTGGTGCCATTCCTCCGGAAGGGATCAATCTCCAGACACTGGAAAAGGACCTTACGACCAAGGAACAGCTCGTGCCAGCGCTGAAGGCATCGATCGGGCATATCACTGGGGCCATCAAAAACGTGGACAGCAGCACCTTGGGAGATAAAGTAGAATTCCCATTTCCAGGTGAGTTTACTACCATGAGCGCGATTCTCATTATCCAGGGACACAACAACGAACACCTGGGTCAGCTGATCGCCTATGGAAGGAGCAATGGCGTGACTCCTCCATGGAGTAATTGAAAAATTATGGTATGAGAAATTAGGAAGAGGGCGGGAGTCCGCTTTTTTTGTTTTTGAAGCTGCGATATTCCCGGCCAATCATTGGCCCACTTATGTAATAGCCATAGTCACCTGATGGGATTGGGGCTAGATTAAGCATCAAAACGGGTTGTTTGTATGAAGTATTTTTTCCTACTCATCTTCATCGTGCTGACGCTGTCCTTCTCTTGCCAACCCTCAGCAACTAATGATGAAATCGCTACCGCGTTGCAATGGGATCCCGTTCACAACGGCATCTGGAAAGGAGTCATCGGCGGTAAGCAGAAGATTACCTTGCTAAGTGCGGCCAATAGCTCGCCCAATACCGAAGCCCTGGCAAAGCTTACGAGCCCTGGATTTCCGTTAGACCGGTCTAAGATCCATGCGAAAGTCATAGACGGTAAGACTTACCTCCGTTTTCCGCTGGGGCGGGATGAAGAGTTGTTTGGGTTGGGGCTCAACTTCAAGACACACAATCAGAGGGGTCGCATCCTCAATCTGCACGTAGATCACTACGGCAGTCAAGATAATGGCCGCACGCACGCGCCAGTACCCTTTTATGTTTCTTCCAAAGGGTATGGCGTGCTCATCGACGCAGCGCAGTACATCACGGTCTATACGGGTACCAGTATCCGCGTGGACGCCGATGATCCCCCGACCTTACGAGACCGCAACACGGACAAGGAATGGAACCCTCAGCCGTACTCAGACGCAGTGGAGATCCTGGTACCTGCGGACGGCACCGAATGTTATGTGTTTGGTGGTGAGTCGATGCTTGAGGTGGTCCAGCGCTTCAACTTGTTCAATGGTGGGGGAGTACTACCACCGAAATGGGGCTTGGGCTTTACTCAACGGGTGCCCACTCTGTTTTCGGCTCAAGACATCCAACAAGAGGTGGCGGATTTCCGCACCCATGACTTCCCCCTGGACTTCATTGGTGTAGAGCCCGGCTGGCATACCATGGCCTATCCCTGCACCTTTGAGTGGGACGAAAGCCGTTTTCCGGATCCCGAGGGATTCGTTCAAAGCTTACTGGATCAGGGCATCAGGGCCAATCTTTGGATCAATCCTTACATTTCCCCGAAGGGCAGCCTCTATGCCGAAGTCAAACCACTTGCTGGCAGTCACACGGTCTGGAATGGCATCGTGCCCGACTTCACGCTGTTGGAGGCACGTCAGGCCTTCAAACAGCACTTTATGAAGCATCACATCAATCTTGGCGTCAGTGGATACAAGATCGATGAAGTAGATGGTTATGATTTTTGGCTCTGGCCTGATGTAGCATCGTTTCCTTCGGGAACTAGTGGCGAAGCCATGCGGCAGACCTATGGAACCATGGTGCAAAAAATGACCAGTGAATGGTTCAAAGAGATCAATCAACGAACGTATGGATTGGCGAGGGCAGGCAATGTGGGTACCAGCAGTTTACCTTACGTCATCTACAACGACTACTACAGTCATCGAGATTTCATTACCGCTTTGATCAACAGCAGCTATATTGGTGTGCTTTGGACCCCCGAGGTACGTGCCTCTCAGTCAGCCGAGGAGTGGTTGCGGAGGATGCAGTCCGTCTGCTTTTCCCCGATGGCGATGCTCAATGCCTGGGCAGACGGCACAAAACCATGGTCATTTCCTGAAGTCGAAGATGATGTCCGGGCCGTGGCACAACTTCGGATGCAGCTCTTACCGTACCTCTACACTGCGTTTGCACGGTACAAATTCGAGGGGATCCCGCCCTTTCGAGCGATGCAATTGGTAGAAGGGTTTTCTTTGCAGTCGGAGGAAGTCGATGGCACTTTGGATGGTACGATTAATCCGTATGCCGAATCTGGAATCAAGGAGGTAAAGTATCAATACATGATGGGGGAGAGCCTGTTAGTAGCTCCGATGTTCGCCGGCGAATCCTCACGAAAAGTGATTTTGCCAAAAGGAAAATGGTACGATTTTTACACGGGAGCATTCGTTGGTGAACATGAAGTGGTGACTGTTACGCCCGGATGGGCCCAAATCCCACTCTTTGTCAAAGCGGGAGGTATCATTCCGATGATTGAAGCGCGAAACCAAATGCCGAAGCCCGGAGAAGTGCTACCCCTTGAGGTCCGACACTACGGAGAGGTACCCAGTGAGTACCAACTTTACGACGACGATGGTACGACGTTCGACTATGAGAATGGCGACCGTAGCTGGACCCAGCTGATAGTAAGCGAAGAGCAAGGGGTCCTTAGGGGTCGCTCGGAGTCAGATAATGCTGAGTTCTTTGGTTACACGGATATCCGCTGGAAATTCATGACTTCAAGGTGAGTTGAGCGCTGAGCCGCCATCTCGGCGCGCAACACGTTAAGTACCCCATGCCGTACGACTGATTCTGGCGCGACTACAATTGCTCCAACTCATAGCGATAATCTGCCTGCAAGTCCTCGTGCAAACCCACCAAAGCCTTCTCAATGCGCTTGATCTCCCGATGGTAGAGGTTACTGATGGTCGAGTGTTTATGAATGGCAATGCCGGAGGACTTCATCTGCTCGCAGAAATAAAGCCTCACCTCCACTTCCGTCTGCTTCTGCCCCGAGTACCGAAGGAACCGATTCAGCGATCTGACAATTTTCTGGAGGCCTTTTTTCGCGTAGTAGAGATGGCTGGAATTGATCTCTTCCATCATCTCGTCGATGTCCTCTTTCAGTAACTGGATATAACCGGATTCGTCACCCGCCTCAAAGAGCAAATAGGTCAGCAGCTCCTTGTTGTCTTTTTTGAAACGCCCCAGTCGCAGGCAAATGGCCAGCAACTCTTCATGGCTGCGTTGCTTTAACTCACTCTTGATCAGGGCTAGGGAGGCGGCTTTCATTCGATTGGGGTTGAAACCTTTCGTTGGGTCGAGGAGCAAATATAATCTTCACAAAGCGGGGATTTTTAGGGTAAGTAACCCATGAAATGATCATCGACACCCAAAAAGCTTTAATGCTATGGCGATTCAATCATGGCCAGTACCGACGAAATGCCTTCTTGATCGAGGAGATGTTCCCATTGGTCACCAGTCCAGGTAGACCAGCGTGCAGTCGCTTGAGTTGTAAAATCGAATGACGGTATCATCATCACTTTCATCTGTATTCACGTTGATCCCACTCGTGGCATTTTGG
>JBCCXG010000702.1:0-3673 GCA_039191945.1 Bacteroidota bacterium | reverse complement strand
CCAATCAATCCGCACAGCAAAGCGCTTTTTACCCATTTACCTCTCATCATACCTCGTAAGCTCTTTTTATTCACGAAAGATGCGCACATTTTGTTAAAATTTTGATGGTATTGGCGTAACACACTGTTAATAATCGAAGTTCGACCGAATATTGCCAGTGCGTTTCGATTGCTTCCTTCATGTTTGATCAATTGCTAGGTAACAGTAACTACTATGACTTCCCCTCATTTGAGGTGGCGGTTTATTCGCTGTTGCTGTCGTTTGTTTTGAGTGCAGTCATAGCGCTGGGTTACCGCTGGACCTTCACGGGAGATCGTTTTCCCAAGCACTTTTTCCGGGCCATTGTGCTCAGCTCGACGGTGTCTTCAATGGTCATCATGGCAGTGGGGAATAATCTTGCGGCTGGATTTGGAATCATTGGGGCCATCGCCATCATCCGGTTTCGGACCCTGGTGCGAGATCCGCGCAATATCATCTTCATTTTCGCTTCCTTGTCCGTGGGTATCGCGACCGGGGTCTATGGCTACGCGATTGCTCTGGCGGGTACCGCAATTTTTTGTGGGGTAGCTGTTCTCCTGCACTACTCTCCTTTTGGTCTGAGTCGAAGTCTTGATATCGAGTTGAGTTTCGTCTCCGCTGACGCCGAGTCTGCCAAAGCCGTGGAGTCCCAGCTACAAGGTGAGCAGTTGAAGTTCAAACCCGTCCGGTACCGGCAAGCGGAGGATCTTGGTCTACGCTACGTGTACCGACTAAGCGTGGGAGCCGATCTGGATCAGAAAGGGCTGTTTGAGCGACTTACCCTTCTCCCTAACATTAGGGATATCCGGTTGTCCATAGCTGAGGAGGTAGAGTTATGAGGTTTTTGATTTTTTACGGAGTGATCGGACTAACGGCTTGTCTGCTGATTTACTACGCAGCATCCACAGAGGACCGGTCAAGGGCCATCGTGGCGGAGGTAGAGCCGCAAAAAACCGCAATCTCTTTTCATAAGCCCGTTCGCATTGCGAAGGTCTTGGTGCAACCCGGTCAGCGTGTGAAGAAAGGAGATCTACTCTTGGTGGCTCAGCGCCCTGATTTAGCCCTCGACCTACTTCAGGTTCAAAATCAAATAGAACAAATCCAATCCCTTCGAACCAGCCAGCAAAGTGATTATCAATTGCGAAAAGACCTGGCTCAATTGAAGTTGGAGGAGGACCTTCACAGTTTGGCGCTGCAGGAGTCTAGGCTCAGAGAAAAGTACCGAGCGGATAGTGTAGTCTATGCGCAACTGAAGCCCGGAGATACGAATTGGGGCGCGGCTGCCAAGGAGCGACTGCAAGCTTTGGAGGCCGAAATCGCCATCCGCCAGTCGCAATACGAGGCCGAGCTGAAGCGATGGGGCGCTGAGCTAGAGCAACAGTTATCCTCTGCCGACTTACTGATCCAGCGTCGTCAACAAGAGCTTGCTGTGCTCGAAGATGAGGTGGAGCAATTGTCACAATATGCCCCTTTCGACGGCACCATCGGTTCGATCAATGTCCAATTGCAGGAGCTGGTACCGGCCTTCCGAACGATCATTTCTGTCTACTACGAGAAGCCAGCCCTCATTCGGGCCTTTATGAGCGAGCTAGACGATAAGCCGGTGGAAGTCGGCCAATCGGTAAGGGTGGAGTCGGTCAATCGCACCTACGAAATACAGGGTGAGGTAGCAGAGGTTGGTTCGCGCATCGTGTCCTATCCGCGCCAAATGAATCCCCTGCAGCAGCAGCCGATGTGGGGAAAAGAGATATTCATCAAGATCCCACAGGACAACAATTTCCTGAATGGTGAAAAGGTCTTTGTAATTCTAAACCGATGATCAGGGCATTGATCGTAATCTGTCTTTGTGGATGGCTTCCTTGCTACGGTCAGGTGGACCTTGCAACGTATCTGGCCAGTCCGGTTTCCGAGGTCGAGGTTCAGAGTCTGATCGAGCAGATAGACTATTTGAAGGGAGCAAAAACTGCGGCGCCATGGCTGAGGGAGGTGGAGTTGCGAGGACGTGTTCGCGGACTAAACGGGGGTTTTGATGACTTACGTCTACGTGTTTCACCTCTGAACCCGTGGGTGCGCAAGACCAATCGGGCTTATTTCGAAGTCCTGGAGATGAGCCTGCAGAGTCAGCGGCGATTTGAGTACTCGCTCATTTTGGAATCGCGGTATCGACGTGCTATTGATTTTATCTTCCTCTCCAAGCTCAGTCAGCTTTTGGCAGATGCCAATGCGCAGTATGAAGTGCTTTCTGCGCAATTGCCAATCGGGGAAGGCGCAGCAAAAATGCTGTTGAGACTGGAGAAGGATCTCCTGTTGAATGAGTTGGACAGGATCGATCTAGAGGGAGAGCGCGAACTGGTGGAGCAGTCCATTCGAGACGTGATAGCCGGACAGTCTACTGATCGTTTTGCGGTGGCACTGGATCAGGTGATCGATGTGAAGGCCCTGCAAAGTGCCCTGGACACTTCACAGTTGGAGATCAGTGGCAACCCGGAACTGCTAAAGGAGCAAGATCGGGCTTTGCTGTCGGCCGCGGATTTGGAAGTTAATCGCAGCGAGAGCTTCGACAATCTTGGTTTTGTGCAGGCCGAGTACCGTCTTGACAGCGATCGGGGCGTTCAAGAAAACCTAGGCTTCCAGGTAGGCCTGAACCTCCCTGTCACTAATCCTGACAGGCCAGATCTTGAACGTCGGAGGATTGAGCTCATCGAGGACCAGGCAAGAGAGCGGGAAATGCTCCAATCTCTGGAAGAGGCCTCGGTCAGCCTTCGAAGCGAGCTGCAAATGCTACTAACCAAAGACGACCTGATTAACCAAAAGTTGGTAGACCTGTCCCGACTACTTGAAGCTGAGATCACAGATGTAGACGTACTATTGGAAGTGGAGGCTTTCAAGACGGATTTACGCATTCGCCAGCTACGTCTGGAGCGTTCGCTGCTCGAGACCTACATTCAATGGTTGCAACTGGACGGTTCGTTGACCCAAAGGCCATTGGTTAATCACCTGTATCGCGACAAACCTTTGCTTCCAGAGGAGTGAGTGATAGCCCTCTTGGTCGCTGTGCAGTCGCCAGAAAAAGGCGAGTTCTCCTATTGACCCGGTAAGATCCCAGTGACCATTTGGATCAAGTCAAGGGCGGGCGCATCTGCTAAACAAGCAGGGCAACGTCTGTAGGTCATCAGGCAATCGCTAAGGTCTGTGACCATATGAAAGAGTAAGCCCACACCTATCCATCGAATGGGTTTCCGTATGAAAACCATACCCGTGTAAATGGCGATGGCGTAATAAGAATGCAGCGGATGGAAACCGATGCTGCAACGATCCGCCTCGAAGATGGGTGTGGCCAGCAAATGATCCAAATCAACCAGCATCGTCCCCAGGAAAATGACATAGGCCTTTTTCCACTCAGTACGGAAAAAAGCGTACGCGATGAGGGCTGGAAACCCAAGGTGGAGGAAGTAGTGGATAAAGAATTGCACGGGTACCTATATCATTCGCAAGGGTCAACCATTAGCCTCCGCTAACTTTTCCACGGCATAGATCAGCGTCCCTTTCTCATCATAGAATTGAAAGGAGGCCGTGGGCCTACCTGCTCTCTGCTCGACCGAAAAGAGCAAAAATCCTCCACTAGCAGATTCTCGATCTCCCTGGACATAAAACT
>JBCCXG010000701.1:0-3695 GCA_039191945.1 Bacteroidota bacterium | reverse complement strand
GATTGAAATCACGGTAATCAACCTCGTAAATCCCGTTCACCTGCTCGCCGGCCTGCCCGACCATGGCCGTTACATCCTGACGGAAAGTGGTCATCAGGTCTCCGAAATAGGCCTGAATGACATTGGCCAGATCGGTTTGCCGCGAGATCCTGTTCTTTGCCCAGTACCTCCGCAGCCTTGACCAAAAGACTGGTAGAGTAAGCAAAAAAAGCGGTATTGATGAAGTCAATGTCCGTATAACCCGGCTTCGTATTCCAGCTGGTGGGGTGAATGAAGAAAAGCCAATCTCCGAAGCTAAAGCCTTCCTGTCCGATGTAGTCCTCCCCTGAACGCTCTTCCAAGAAGTCCACCCAGGCTTTCATGTTGTCATAAGACTGCCGCAAGACCTTTTCATCGCCATACTTTTCGTACATCGTCCAGGGCAGCACGGTCACGATATCTCCCCATCCCGTAGAGCCTGAGGCACCCACCCTGCCGCCATCCTTCATATTGTATAACACATCAGGTACCACAAAGGGAATACTGCCATCCGGCCGTTGGTCGGCTCTCACATCGCCCATCCACTTCGTGAAAAAAGGCGCCACATCAAAATTGAAGCAGGCGGTGCTGGCAAAGACCTGCGCATCCCCAGTCCAGCCCATTCGCTCGTCCCGCTGAGGGCAGTCGGTCGGCACATCAACGAAATTTCCCTTCTGGCCCCAGATGATGTTTTGTTGCAATTGGTTGATACTGGCATCGGACGTCTCAAAGCTCCCTGAGGGCTCCATCAGAGAGTGGATAACGACTCCAACGAAGTCCTCTGCCTCAAATTCCTCTATGCCTTCGATCCTGATGTAGCGAAATCCCTGGAAAGTAAAAGAAGGCTCAAACGTGACCTCGTTATCATCAGCAAAGATGTACTCCACGATCTGCTCCGCCCCGCGTAGGTTGTTGATGTAGAAGTTACCGTCCTTGTCGAGTACCTCCGCGTGGGAGATCTTGACCTTATCGCCGGCGGTTCCCGAAAGGGTAAACTTGACGCGACCCACCATATTCTGCCCAAAGTCAATTACGCGCTCTCCTTTTGGGGTGGTGAAGAGGCTTAGCGCAGGCAGTTCCTCGATACGCCTAATCGGGGCCCCCTGTCTTGCCACCAGCATCCCATCCTCATGAGCATGCATGGCTACTGCTTCCCACGAATCATTTGTTCGGTAGCCCGTTCGATCCCAACCAGTCAACTCCTTTCGAGCATCATACAAGGTACCGTCGTAGATCTCCGAATAGACGTAAGGTCCGTCCAGGTTGATGGACCATGAGTCATCCGAGACAATTACTTCCGAAGTGCCATCGGCATAGGATACTTCCAACTGGTATCGCAGGGCCAGCTCATTACCAAAGTTAAAGTTGCGGCCCTCCCAGCCAAGCTTGCCTCGATACCAGCCAGGACTCAAGATGACTCCGGCGATGTTTTCCCCAGGCTGCAGAAAATTGGTCACATCATACACCTGGTACTGGATGCGGTCTTCGTAGCTGGTCCATCCCGGAGCAAAGATGTCCTCCGTGATTTCTGCGCCATTCAGTCGTGCTTGATACACCCCTTTCCCGGTGACATAAAGCCTTGCTTGCGTCGGCTTTGCCTTTAGATTGAAGGGCTTCCTGAGGTAGGGGCTGGGGATCTGATCAGGCCCTTCAAAGGCTCGATCGTAAGTAATCCAAGAAGCCTGCCAGTCTTCTTCTCCGTTGAGAAGGCCCATTTCCCAGAAACCAACCTCACTCCAGTCGGAAGATCCTTTTTGGTTGTCCCAAACCCGAACTCTCCAGTAGTAGCGTTGCTTACTGACCAACTCAGGTCCCTCATAGGCGACATGAGTAGATTGGTCCGAAGGGACCTTCTTTGAGTCCCAGAGTATCTCCTTGAAATTAGAAGTTGCAGCTACCTGTAGCCGATAATTGGTTTGCATGACATCCTGGTCATCAGCGCCGACCTGGAGTTTCCAGCTCAAGCGAGGTTGAGAAACATCCAAACCTATTGGATTGGTCTTGTACTCACAGGTTAGATCATGTACCTTGAGATCAGCCGCGAAGGTTGAAAAGCAACAGAAAAAAAGGACGGTGGCGAGGGGTTTTGTAAGCATTTGGGTCATATCAACTAAGTTAACACAACTCTGCACTGGGTAATAACCTGCCCCATACGGTCTTTTCATGTGGTAACGAAAGTCCCAAAGAAAATTACAGCCCGATAGACAAATTGGGCAAAGCCCAGACCCAAGATCACGACGACCCCACCCAATATCGCGTACCACCAGGTAGATTGGAGGTAGTTACGGATACTGATGACACCCATCACCAGTGGAAATCCAAAAACGGCGAGCAAGAGCATCGACACCTCATTGAGCGGGATGCCGAGCTTGAGTATCATTCGGAAAATGCCGTTGAACCCGACCAAAACGAAAAGGAACACACTGAAATAATGCAAACTGAAAATGAGTGCATCGTAATAATATCTTGATCTTCTGAGCAGCAAGGGCCAAAGCATCAAAGCTAGCAGTGGCACATTGACAATCATGATGGACTTGGACAAATTGAGCGAAGCCCTATCGTATGACTGTGAGTAATCTTCCAAGGTTAAATCACGATCTGCTAGACGCTCCTTGACCAGTTCCCGAGCCAAAGGACTATGCACCTGGTGCTGCATTTGATCTTGTAACGGAAGGGAGTAGTCCGTGATGGGCGTAGCAAAGAAGTACAATAGGTTGGCAAACAAGAAGATCGAAATAGGGGAAAGAAACTTCTTCCGTTTGCCATCCAAGTACTCCCTACTCATGACACCGGGCTTGAAAAAAAGATAGCGCAAGCTGACCCAGAGCCTGCTGTCGAAAAAGAAGATATTGGTGATGAGCTCGCCAAATAGTCGTTTGATTGACCGGTCGCCGTTATCACGATACTTTTGGCCGCATGCTGGACAAAAAGAGTGTTCTACTTGAGCTCCGCAGTTGAGGCATATCCGGCGTACGACGCCAGGAGCTACAGAAGGTTCGGGTTCTTTTTGCGAAGCAATCCGCTCACTTTTCATAACTTCAAAGAAAATCCAAAAATCGAATTGATGAAGTTGTCAATGGCCGGGCTACTGCTTCTTACCCTGATTGGAGTGAAGGCGCAGCCGGAAAAAATCGAAGAAGTAATCACTCCAGAGAAGATCCGTGCCCATATCGGATTCCTATCATCTGATGCCATGCGCGGAAGAGATACCGGATCGCAGGAACTGAAGATCGCTGCAGAGCACATCAAATCACAGTTCATTTCGTGGGGTATCCAGCCACACGAGACTTACCCCAACTTCCTGCAGCCGGTACCACTCAAAACTCAGACGGTCGCGACATCTGGAGGGTTCACGGTCGGTGAGCAGTCCTTCCCGCTGGGTCGCGAAGCGCTCTTACTATCAGGTGGCAGTGGCAACTGGTCGGGTGACATCACCTATTTGGGCTTTGGCGAGATAGAGGATTTCGAATCGGCTGATGTAGAGGGCAAAATTGTGGTCACCAGGGCCGGGGCCGCTGATGTCAAAAGCCCTCAAGAATGGCTGGGCCTCAGAGCCGCCAAAGTAGATAGAGCGAAGGGCAAAGGAGCGATTGCCCTCGTCGAGCTGTATAACTCTCCACTTGTACCTTGGAGCTACCTGGTCCGAGTGCTAGGCACAAGTAGCACCTCCCTCGATG
>JBCCXG010000700.1:0-3697 GCA_039191945.1 Bacteroidota bacterium | reverse complement strand
CTTATGAACGTCGCCACTGCTTTACTGCTTTGTTGCCTATTCCTTCTGATACCAGCTGTCAGTGCGCAATTCGCGAACAAGAACAAGGAAGCCGCCATTATCAGCCAGCGCATACGTGAAGGCCTACCAATAGACTCAGCGTCGAAGGTACTGGATGATTGGGCCCAATCGATAGGACCGGAGTACGACTACTGGGTCCTTGGCCTAAGAGGCAAGTTGCTGGCAAGAGAAGGGGCACTTGACAGCGCACTCATCGTCCTGAGACAGGCGTTGGAAGCCGCGGAAGCCGACTCCAATGCGTACTGGGCCGGGTCCGTGGCCTCAGACCTGGGGGTAGTTTATGATTGGCAAGACAACGAGGAAGAGGCGCTGAATTACTTCTTAATCGCTCAACGCTATTTCGTCCTCGCGAAGGATATGGAAGGCGTGTTACGGACAAAGCTGAATGCAGTCTCTATATTCGGGCAGAAGGAGCAGAAGGACAAGGTCATCGAGTATCTGGACGAAGTGCTGGAAAGCATATCCGCCATTGACAATCATGAGCTCAAGGCCTATGCTTACTTCGTGGCAAGCTCCCACTACGTCGAACTGGGGGAACAAGAGGTGAACTTTCTCGAAAAAGGTGATTCCCTTGGAGCCATTGGCGTGGCCATAGCCCGGGCACATCATCTGCACAAGCGCGTAGGTCAGTTTTATCTGGTGCTTTCGGCGGTTCGCTGGCTACGAGGCCAGCCCCAGTCCGCCATCCAATATGCAGATTCACTACGACAGTATGAACCCTATCTCGGTGCAGTGGCTATATGGCAATCGCACCTTCGTAAGGCTGACGCTTTTGCCAGCATGGACGATTATGTGCAGGCTTTTCGCTACCTGGATAGCGCCACTCTGGTCAATGCATCCGACTTTTTGCAGCTAATTGTGTGGGAACGGAAATACGATTGGAATAAGCAATTGGCTCGGTATCCGGAGGCGTTGGAGAGCTTAGAAATGCTACGAAACCTGGAGCAGGAAATGCTCAACAACGAGAAGGATGCCACCATCAGGACATTGGAGTCAGAGTATCAAACATCGGCGCAGGCGGCAGAAATCGACCAGCTCAATCAAAGGCAGGAAATCACGGCACTTCGCGCCAAACAACGCCAAATACAGCTCTGGTCGGCACTTGTGATTGTCCTACTAGTAAGTGCTGTCGGGGCGATTGCCTACCAAAGAGCCTTATCCCGAAACAGAGAGCGTATGGCCATACAAAAACAGCAACTTTTACGCTCCCAGATCAATCCCCATTTCATCTTCAACGCACTATCGTCTATCCGGGGCTACCTTTTTGCCAACCGAGACACAAGCCCAGTCATTGACTACCTTGGTAAGTTTGCCCGATTAATGCGAAACGTACTGGAACTCAGTTCGCAGGAGTGGGTCTCCCTGGAAGAGGAACTGTCTTCCCTGGAGTTGTACCTTCAAATCCAGCAATTGCGGCACAAACACAAGTTTGACTATGACATCCAAGTAGACCCATGCATTGAGGTGAGGAGTGTGCAAGTGCCACCCCTGAGCGCTCAACCCTTCATTGAAAATGCCATAGAGCATGGGTTGGCGGAAGCGAAAAGCCGGGGCAAAGTGCAAGTCACTTGTACCTATGTCGAAGAAAAAATATACTTCTGCATCGAGGACAACGGGATAGGAATTGCACATGCCAAGCAATCCACGAGCCACAAGTCGCGAGCCATTGCACTCTTCAAAGAACGACTGGCACTCCTAAGCAGAAAAATGAAGGCGTCCCTGACCTTTAAAATTGAAGACTTAACAGATACAGAGCAGCGTGAGGGCACTAGAATCAGCTATTTCTTACCCGTCAAACTCCTTACATCGTGAGTCTAAGAGCAATCATCGTTGACGACGAAACAAGCGTGATTGACGATCTCATGGGTATGTTGCAACTGTACTGCCCTCAGGTAGAAGTGATCGCCACCTCAACCTCCTCTCAGGATGCCTTGAAAAGTATCCAAGCCCATCGACCTGACCTGGTATTTCTAGACATCAACATCGACCAAAAGTCGGGACTAGACATAGCAGCGGAACTAAATGTACCCCATATCCACTACATTTTTGTCACGGCCTATCAGCAGTATGCTGTACAAGCCTTTAAGCTCAGTGCGATCGATTATTTGCTGAAACCCGTGGATAAAGATGAACTGATCCAAGCGATTCACAAAACCACCACAGCGGTCCAAAAGGAGCAATTGATGGCACAGTTGGACGTCCTTGCACACAACCTTATGCCTAAGGAGAAAAACCGGAAGATTGTGCTATCCGACATCGAAGGACTCCACATCATCGACATACCGGACATCTGCTGGTGCCATGCGGAGGGCAGCTACACCGACTTTCAGATGCACAATGGTGAGAAGCTGACGATCAGCAAACACCTGAAGACCTATGAAAACATGCTGGCGGACCATGGCTTCCTACGGGTTCACCGTAGTTACCTCGTCAATATCTACGCCATCAGCAAACTGGAGAGGCAGAAGGGAGAAATCCAGATGAAAAACGGAATGACGCTACCCATTTTACCCTCTCCAGAGATCACCAGGGAGATTATCGCACGTCTGCAAAACTAGGAATCAGGCTACCTTTCCGTTGTAAGTAATCAAATCAAAACCAGCCTTCGTCAATCGAGGCCCGGGCTTTATCAATTTCACAAGATTCGCACCTGTCAGATGGCCACATTTGGAAAAAACAACGCCAAATATGACCGTCAATTTTACACTGTACCGGCCCAGCCGTATCCGCATCCTTCCGCAATGGCTTTGCGCAATCGCTCTCCTATTTGGCTTTGCGGTGAGTCATGGGCAAGTCATTCACGTGGACCCAGCAGCAACAGGTGCAGGAGACGGTGCCAGTTGGGGTAACGCACAAACCGACCTTCAATCCGCGATCGATTTCGCGGCGACTTTCGCCACGCAGTTCAACCCCGCGCAGATCTGGGTCAAAGCAGGCACCTACTACCCGACGAATACCAACAACCGGAGCATCGCTTTTGAGCTGAAAAACAATGTTTATGTCTACGGGGGTTTCAACGGAACAGAGACACAATTATCACAGCGAGATCCAGTCACTAACCTCACCATCCTATCGGGGGACATTGGTGTCCTAGGCGATGATACAGACAACTCCTATGGACTGCTGTACGCCTCGTCCGGCATTGTACACACGACGATCGTCGATGGCTTTCACTTGCAAGATGTCTCCACCATCAACGAGACTTCGAGTCCTGCCGCGGTCACCTACGGGGCGGTAGGTGTACAGGGCTCGCCCAACGAAGTCATTGTCAACAACTGCTGGATACACAACAATGAAGCGCTCTTCGGATCCGCTATCAGCACCATACAGGCCACTAGCGTGGGGAAATTAAGCGTTCGAAATTCCAGGATCTACGACAATAAACTGGCAACGATTTGGACGACGCAGACTTTTGAAATGATCAATGTCCTCGTGTACGACAATGCAACAGCCCTACTGCGCCAAGCCGGAAATACAACCCTCATCAACTCCACCTTTCATAACAATACAACAGGTGTCACGTTTCAAAATCAGGCCAGTAATCCACCCGGACAGGTCTATAATTGCATATTCTCCCAAACACCACTCAGCGTAGATCTAGCCGCTCAACCCTTCATAACTTTTGGGACCAACCTGG
>JBCCXG010000699.1:0-3700 GCA_039191945.1 Bacteroidota bacterium | reverse complement strand
GTGATCAACCAAGAGTTTGCCAGGAAGATGGGCTGGGACGACCCGCTTGGAAAGCAGATCCGTTTTGATGAGCAACTTGTCACCGTGATCGGTATCGTTGGCAATATGCGGCATGCGTTCTTCTCTGCGGACGATGTGCGCCCAATGATATTTACTTCTTCCTCCGAGGCTGCGTACGACTACTTGACCGTAAAGTACGATCCTGGCGCATTGGTGGCAGTGGACGCTTTTCTTGAGGATCACTTTCACACACTAGCCCCTTACGAACCCTATGAGCGTTCGTACCAAAGTCAGTTGTTTGATCGATGGTATGACAATGTGGACTCCAACATCGCATTGATGTCCGCCATCGGCTTGATTGCCATCTTCCTTACCTGTCTGGGGCTTTATGGATTGATCTCCTATCGGCTGCAGATCCGACTCAAGGAGTTTGCTATTCGCAAGACCATGGGTGCTGGTAGCCGGAGCCTGGTACGGGTGGTTTTTAGGGAATACCGATGGATTCTCATCATAGCCATTGGGATTGGCGTCCCATTGGGTACCTGGGGTATTCATGGCACGGTGCTCGAGCTATTCTCGGTCAGCAAACCATTCAGTTTGTTGCCCGTGCTTCTCGCCGTAGGAATTACCCTGACCGCTTTCGTGGTGACGATTGCCCAAGAGCTGAGAGGGGCCATTAGCATCAATCCCGCAGATATTCTCAGGGATGATTGAAGGATGGATCATGTGAAAAGTTCCCTTTGCAGCGTGAGGATATGCGTGAACTCTTCCTGCTGATTAAAGAGCTTAAACCTTTCAATTCGCCACTGACGGATGCGACCTAATCGATCGATGCCCATACCTTCATAGCACCCATTATCCTCTTCGCCCTTTGCCGTGGACCGGGTACGGGGTGAAGCGTGATCTCGAACTCCCAAAAATGAGAATAGATCGGCACCCATTATCTCTGCTAACGTGCAGCCGTTGATCCGTTCGAATCCAGCATCGACCCATTCCACACTACCCAGCGGGTTCGTCAGCGCTATCGCGTCATAGTTTTTGCGATGCAAAGCTTCGATGTCAAAGTTCCACTCGTAGTCTTTATGCATTTCGCGGAAGAGCAGCTCATCCTCAAACCAGCTGGCCTGGCTACGGAGTTGGTGTATGTACATGAGAAAGATATCTCCACTATGGAGTGGAAGGCGATGTTGCGCGCCGAAGGTACTTTCAGGATTCATCGCAAAAAATGCTTGGCCTCGTGGACAAAGGTCCGCATGGGACGATAGAGCGGGTCATGCGCTCGTTAGGTTTCAGGATGATATTCGTCAGCTACCGTAGTCAAAAAGTGCGTGGTTGGAGTTTTTCGTAGCAGTACGACGTGCGCGGATAGGGAATTGACTATCTTGAAAGCACGGACTAATACCAACTTTCAATGTGACTATGTTGTAAAGTGGGATTATTCTGAATAGGTCAACTCAAAATAAACAGTCATGCTCAAAAGCTATTTTCTAGCCACGTTCAGGAGTATCCGCAAGAACAAGGCATTCTCTTTACTGAACATCTTTGGATTGGCAATCGGTATTGCCTCGTGCATTCTCATCCTTCAATACGTCTCCTTTGAATCGAGTTTCGATCAATTCCATTCGACCAAAAACCGAGTCTTTCGATTGGATAGCAAGTCGTATCGGCAGGGCGATGAATTGGATCAAAACAGCAATACGCCCTACAAGCTGGGGGAGACACTCGATTCCGCCTACGCGGGCATCGAGACATTTTCAAGGTTTCATATTCAATACTATGGAGCAGTAGTCACTTACAGGGGGGATGATCTTAGACAAGAGCGGCAGTTCTTCGAGGAAGATGAAAAAATGTACTTCGTGGACCAAGCTTTTTTCGACATGTTTGAATACAAACTGCTGCAGGGCGATCGGCAAACACTCCTCGCAGAGCCCATGTCAATTGTCATCACCGAATCCATGTTGGATAAGTACATGCCCCAGGTCGAGAATCCTATTGGCGAATTCTTGACTGTAGACGGGGGCTGGTATCCGGGGACATATAAGATTACGGGTGTGCTCGAAGACCTCCCGGGAAATACGTTGTATTCGTTTGATTTTCTGATGTCCATAGAGGACCTGCTCAAAAACAACCAGTCTGCTCAGGATAACGGATGGGGTTGGACCAATTTCCAAACGTTCTTGATGTTGGATGAAGGAACAGATCCGACCGACGTCGATGAGCAGATCAAGGACTTTTACAATGAGAGAAACAAGGAGGAATACGAGGCGGCAAATTTTCGCTCCGATTTGTTGATCACTTCCTTGAATGACATTCATTTGAACGACAAGACCCAGGAGGCGGGCGGCGTGACGACGGAGACCCTATTCTTCTTTCTCATCATTGCCATTTTCATCATATGCATTGCCTGGTTGAATTACATCAACTTATCGACAGCCCAAGCCATGCAGCGGGCAAAGGAAGTGGCCGTCAGAAAGGTGGTCGGCGCGGTGAAGAGGCAATTGATCACCCAGTTTTTGATGGAGGCTTTTGTGATCAATTTGATTTCGCTGGTGTTGGCGCTAGCTATTGCCTATTTCTGCCTACCGATTCTGAGTGGAGTGATCGACACCCAATTGCAATTTGGCACCGGCATCCTACCCATCTATTGGGTGTATTTTGCCATCTTGTTTTTGCTGGGTACTTTTTTGAGCGGCATTTACCCTTCTTTTATACTATCCAGCTTCAATCCCGCGGTCATTGTCAAAGGTGCAGTGCACGGAGGCCGACGGCGCTTCGGTCTGAGACAGGTACTGGTCATTGGCCAATTGGTCATAGGCGTATTACTGATTTCAGGCACTTTCACGGCCTTTCGTCAGCTGCAACACATGCGAAACAGCAACTTGGGAATGGACGTAGAGCGAGTGGTTTCGATTCGCGGCCCTCGCGTGTTTGATGATGAGGAGAAAATGAGTAAGGACTTGAAGTCCTTTCAGGAGGAGGTGAAGCAGCTGGCGGCGGCTAAGAACGTGGCAGGGTCGTATGCAATCCCCGGAGGAGATTACAACTGGGGTACCAATATGCGGAGGGATGACCAAACAGCGGCAGAGAATCAAGAAATCATCATGATCTGGGTCGATCACAATTTCCATGAGGTGTATGGAATGGAATTGATTGCCGGTCGATTTCATTCAAAGGACTTGAGAGGAGAGGAGGCACAAGTGGTGGCGAACGAAACAGTCATCAAAAACTTCGGCTACGAGTCCGCAGAGGCCGCCATTGGCAAAAAGCTTCGAACAGGTGACAATACCTTCACGATCATTGGCGTGCTGAAGGACTTTAGCTGGTTTTCCATGAAAGAGGAAGCTACAGCCGTACTTCTCAACTACGACGAGTCAGGGAGCAATATTTCGATTCTACTATCGGGCAATATCAGTGAAACGCTGACGACCGTTCGGTCACTTTACGATTCCTATTTTCCCGGCAACCCCTTCGACTATTACTTTATGGATGATTTTTTTGACCGTCAGTACAAAGCAGATCAACAGTTCGGGGCCATATTCACCAGCTTTTCCATCATTGCCGTGGCCATTGCTTGCCTGGGACTTTTTGGGCTGGCGTCATTCACGCTGAAACTCCGAGTAAAGGAAATTGGGGTGCGTAAGGTGCTTGGAGCAACTGTCAACTCCATCGTGTTGATGATCTTTAGGGACTATGTTAAACT
>JBCCXG010000698.1:0-3702 GCA_039191945.1 Bacteroidota bacterium | reverse complement strand
GCCGAAATGCAGCCATTGAGAGCAAAGAGGACATTAAGGAGATGTTGGCAGAGGATACGAAGATGCTCTTTATTACGGCGGGTATGGGCGGTGGTACGGGTACCGGGGCAGCTCCAGTCATTGCTCAAGTGGCCAAGGAGTTAGATATCCTTACGGTGGGCATTGTCACGGCGCCCTTCGGTTTTGAAGGCAGAAAGAAGATGGCACAGGCTAATGAAGGGATCAGGCTCCTGAAAGAGAACTGTGATACCGTGTTGGTCGTCCTTAATGATAAGATCAAAGAGATTTTTGGTAACCTTCCGATTCGCGAAGCCTTTGCCCAAGCCGATAATGTATTGACAACTGCTGCCAAGGGCATCGCCGAGATCATCACCGTTCCGGGGTACGTCAATGTTGACTTTGAGGATGTAAAGACTGTTATGAAAAATGCCGGGGCCGCCGTGATGGGCTCTTCTCATACATCAGGAGAGAGTCGAGCTCGTCGTGCGGCGGAGATGGCTTTGAACTCTCCGTTGTTAAATAACCAGAATATCCTGGGGGCGGAAAAGATCCTCTTGTCCATTATGTCAGGTGAGGAAGCTGAGCTACAAATGGACGAGTTGGCAGACATCACCGACTACATCCATGAATTCGCTGGTGATGAGGCGGACGTGATTTTTGGCCATGGGATTGATACTAATTTGGGTGAAAACATTAGAGTGACGGTCATTGCCACAGGTTTTGCAAGTACCGAGGAGATGCAGCTCAAGATGAAGCCGGCTAAGACCTTGGACCTGCAATCGCTCAAAGCGGAAGTGCAGGAGGAAGTGGAAACGGAGGACGTAACCGACCTTGGTCCGAAGCAGGTTTTTGATTTGGAATCATCGAAAAAGATCCGCAAGTCTTCAATCTATGCCAAGAAAGAGGATATCGATGACGACACCGTTCCAGAGCAGGAAGACAACCAACCGCCCAGTTTTCAGCGTTTCCAATCTGGTGAGGATGATTTGGAGGGTTTCGAGTTGGATATCGAAGGCTTTGAGGAAGAAGAGGACGAGGAAACATCAAAGCTAAGTCCCAGCTTCACATTTGAATTTGAAAAGCCGGAACAAAGAGATACCGTGGATTTTGATGATGACGATGATGACGAAGACTTCCTTATGGAAATAGAAGAGGAGACCGAGGAAGAAGAAGACTTTTCATTAGAAGAACTCCTCGAAGGACCAGCGAACCCCATTTCAAAGAAAGTGGAGATGATGGAAGCTCGGCGCATACGTGAGGAGAAAATACTCGGTGAGCAGAAATCGTACGTTCAAGAGGAACAGATCAATGCCGAGTCCTTTCGCGAGAAGTGGGACGTCCCCGCATTTGAGCGAAAGAAGGTCAAGTTGCGAGATGTACCTCATTCGGCAGAGAGAAATATCTCCAAGTTCAATCTCACGGACGATAACCAGATCATGGGGAACAACAAGTTCTTGCATGACAATGTGGACTAATCGTCTGGTTTACCCCACTTAAGACCTAGCGCATACACGGAAGTTGGGTTAATGGAGCCGCTGCTGCTATCTTGCCGGCACTTACGCTAAAGGGTAGTGGCTCCATTTGCTCTACAGTTGTTTGTGAATTAGAGTTATTGCCTGGAGCTGTCCGGTTCATCCGGATTTCATTCCCGATCAACGCCAATATTCCCCGCTTTATCGTACCGTTGTCTGTATGCGCAGCTTACGGTGGTAAATTGAGGGAAGATTTAGAACAACCACCAGTACAATCAGCATACTTTGACAGCTCCCTAGGAGTGGTGTGTTTTTGTGATGGGGTTTTCGACCAGAGACAACAAACAACAGCATAGACGCCATGAAACTAAACCTAGCGGACACCAGGCTTACACGGGTGACTTGCCGGAAAAGCAAGCGAACCCTCTTTTCTTTCCTGTTCTTCTCAATTTTTTCGATTACCCTTAGTTACGCCCAAGGTGGTGAAGAAAAGGAATGGAAAAAGGATCCGGGAGCTGCTTCCATTAGCGCAGCCTACGCGATCACTTTAGACAATACACAGCCGCTGCAAGAACATTATCGCGCAGACATTTCTCACTTGTCATTTGCCGACAAAGAGGCGGCAAAATCTTTTTTCCGTCAACTCAACGATCCTGCTTGGACCATCAAGCTCGCTTGGGGGGAGAAAAATATTTATGTGATTCTGCGACCCAACGAACTGACTAGAACCTGGTCAGTCGATCATTGGTCGCAGCAACTGCAACAAAAGGCCCAGCAACTCTAAACTACTAAAGCTATGAAATTGACCATTACTACAATGAGCAGGATCGGTATATTCTTTGTGTTCGTGATGGGCGGGTTTGCTCCCGTGGCACTTGCACAGTTTACGTTTCCTGGAGCTCCAGTACCATTTACACCTGTCCCGGCTCCGGTGCCAGCTCCTGCACCAGGGGTAACGTTCACGGTTGATACAGAGGCGGCGAGTTCTTGTTTCCAAAATGATGGCTCTATCGTCATTGATGCCGCTGGCGGTGTTGTTGGCGAGATGGGAATGGGCATCGTAAGTACAGATTGTGCGGAAGGTACTATCCAGAATATGAGCCAGACAGCTCGAAACGTGTTTGCCTTGACGCTGATCAATCCTGAGGCTTATTGTTCTAGATCTTTCACTGTTGGGGATACATTCAGTTATATGATTGATGTATTTAATCCTGATACCAACGAGTGGACAGAGATTTTTTCGGTAACCACAGGCAACGACTGCTACTATTTTCCCGAGCAGATTGAGTTTGAGGCACAGTCATCAATATCTGCGATTCGTTTTCGATCGGATCCAGACACCAATTGCGGTATGCAAGTACAAGGACTCAACTACAGATTCGAGGCTTTTGGCTATCAATACTCAATAGATGGAGGCGTTACCTGGGGTGAGTCCAACCGCTTTACAGATCTTGCGGCCGGTACGTATCAGGTCAAGATACAGGATGGTGTTGGCGAAATGAGTCTTGTGCAGGATGTCATTGTGGAGCAGGCTCCCGTTACCACCGTGGATGCGGGCCCTGATGCTTCTATCGTAGAGGGAGGCACCGCACAACTTAATGCGTCGGTTAACAACCTGGGTGATGTTTTCTTTGGCGCAAGCGTAGCGCCAGAAGAGTTTTGTCTTTTCGATGCAGAGGGCGGAGATTGCAGCTCATTTGGCACTAGCATATGTGCGGAAGGTTACGTGTGGCAGTACAACGATGCCTCTCAAACCGCGACGATCACCTCTGCTGATCTGGCCAGCGTAGGAAATCTAGAGCTGAGCGTATTCTACTCATGTGGTGATTACACTCAACCGGATGGCTTTAACAAATGGGACCTTTATGTGAATGGCGTCCTCGTGGGTACCACGGGTGAGTCAACGTCTTCGGGATGCGATTGCGAAGCGGCCCAGTTTGGCACTTTCCCTAAGACTTTTACATTTGATGACTTCTCATTGATCAATGGCGCATGGGAAGTTGGTGGTGAGAATAACATCGAGATCGTGTATAGTTCTCGTTACAATACAGGTATTGCGCTCTCAGCCTATCGATTGAAAGTAGTATACGGCGGTGTCCAGACCTACGCTTGGTCGCCTGCGGCGGACTTGTCTGCTGCCAACATTGCCAATCCTTTGGCCACGCCAAATACGACGACCACCTACACTATTACTTACACTGATAAGTTTGGATGCACAGCAACTGACGAT
>JBCCXG010000697.1:0-3710 GCA_039191945.1 Bacteroidota bacterium | reverse complement strand
AACTCAAAATTCAGAACTCAAAACATCCGCCGAGGGACCGTAGCCATACAAAGCTGTGGCAATAAAAATGCGAATACGGCACCACTATGGTGTCTGTTGGGGCAGGGATAGAAGCGGCAGCCAGCTTGGCCCAGGCTTTACAAAAAGCTCGTCATTCAGACCAAAGGGAAGAATCTCCGACGACGCACACGGATGATCAACGGCACGTAGATCCTTCGCTACGCTCTGGATGACGTTAATATGCGCTTTTGGGAAAGCCAGCAGGGATGCCAGCGCGGTGGAGATATAGCGGAAAGCCCGGCTGCCCCCATAAAAAGAGAAAAAATGAAGGAATTTCAATTAGGTGAATTTGAGGAGATCGTACTCCTGACGGTCGCCATCCTGCAGGATGAGGCGTATGGGGTGCTGCTAAGGCAGGAGATCGAGGACAGAACGGGGCGTAGTGTCAGCGTGAGTGCTTTGCAGACAGCACTTCGGCGCATGGAAAAAAAGGGCTACCTCGAATCAGAGCTCGGGGAGGCGACGGCGGTGCGCGGAGGCAAGCGGAAGCGGTACTTCAAGGTGACGCGAACGGGAAAGCAAGCGCTGGACTACACCAAAACGATCCGGATGAAACTGTGGGATGCTGTGCCCAAGATGTCGTTTGATTTTAATCGCTATCTCGTTGCGGTTGCCCGGACTTCGGATGCTTTTGGGCGCTAGAATACTGGCGACGTGGGAAGCAAAGGGCACGCTCCTCCCGGCTGGTCTACCCGGTTTCTAAGATGGTTTTTGAAACCGTCCTATTATGAAGACATTCAGGGGGACCTCGAGGAGGAATTTCATTTTAAACAAATAAAAGACTCAAAATACAAAGCCAACCGCTGGTACAACTGGCAGGTGATCCGGCTCTTCAAGCCGAGCATGATGCGCAAACCTGACCCAATAGAACCAGTCGAAAACTCAACAACCATGATCAGAAATTACATCAAAATCGGTTTTCGCAATCTGTGGAAGTATAAGTCAAGTACCGTGATCAATGTCTTGGGACTCTCCACAGGCTTAGCGGCTTTTCTCTTGATCACTTTGTTCGTCAATGACGAGCTGAGCTATGACCGGCACTTTGACAATGCGGAGCGGATCTATCGGGTGACGGTGAAGAACTTCTCTCCGGATGGACAGCTTTCTAGGCATTGGGCCTTTGCGTCGGCTGGCCACGCGGAGCGCCTGAAAGAAGACTATCCTGCGATCACGCACGCTACACGTTTTTTCCCCTGGGCATTTCCAGACATTATAGTCGGTGAGCAGGAGTTCCCGTCGGAACCCGTGGTCTTTGCCGATGACGATGTGTTCGACATCTTTTCGTTTCCGTTCCTTATCGGTAGTCCAGAGAATGCCTTTGAGGGTTTGCGGTCAATTGTGCTTACAGAACGGACGGCAGTAAGGCTCTTTGGCAACGACTGGCGGGAGCAGGATCTTCTGGGCAAAACGGTCGAGCTATCCAGTCGTGGGCAATCGGCACCGTTTGAGGTGACAGGAGTCATCGAAGATATGCCTGATCAGCAACACTTTCACTTCGAGTATCTCGCACCACTGCGCTTTCTCGATCAACTCCTTGGTGAGGATGCGATGAACAACGTAGGAGGGAATTACAATTGGATGACCTTCTTCATGATAGAAGAGAACGGTCAGCTACCATCGGCCGCGAAGGTAACGGAGGAGTTTTTCAATAAGTACATGGGGGAGCGAAATGGCCGCCCGGCGTCGGATTTCTATGAGTTTGTGTTCCAACCGATCACCAGTATCCACTTATATTCCAATTTGGAAGGCGAGTACGAGGCGAATGGTAGCATCCAGCAGGTCTACATTTTCTCTGTGGTGGGCATCCTGCTGCTGCTCGTGGCCTGCGTCAATTATATGAACCTTGCCACCAGCCACTTTACTCGGCGAATGAAGGAGATAGGGGTACGTAAGGTATCCGGTGCCAGCCGTAGTACTTTGGTGAAGCAATTCCTGACCGAATCGTCACTGGTGACTTTGGTATCATTTCCAGTGGCTCTGTGCCTGGTGTTCCTGGCCTTGGATCCTCTCAATCAATTTGTAGAAAAGAGTATGTCGCTCTCCTTGATCGCGAACGGACAACTGCTGCTGGTCACGCTGGTGGTACTGCTGATTGTGGGAGCATTGGCTGGGTTGTATCCCGCCCTGTTCTTGTCTAAGGTGGATTTGATCCAAGCGCTTAAGGGGGAGCAGGCCGTCAATTCGAGCAAGTGGAACTTTCGCTCGCTGCTGGTAACCTTTCAGTACGCCGTGACCATCGCGCTGATATTTGCGATCCTGGTCATCGAAAGTCAAATGGCCTTCATCAACAACACGGATGCTGGCTATCGCCGTGACCAGATCATTCATTTGTCGTTGGGTCGTGGAGTTGGAAATTTGGAAACCTTTAAGCGAGAACTGACCAACCACCCCAACATCTTGCAGGCTACCTATGCCTCACGTATCCCAACGGGTCGACTGATGGATAATGCCGGTTCGTCGATCTACAAAGGTGACACCGCGGTACGTTCGGACTTCAGACTGCCTTACATCCGAGTGGATCACGACTTCGTCAGCACTTTCGAGATCCAATTGATCGCAGGAGAGGACTTTACCGAGGATCAGGAGATGGTCAAAGACAGTACCGGGTACTATATCGTCAACCGTAAAGCCACTCAACGAATGGGGTTTGCCACACCTTCGGAGGCCGTTGGAGCGAGGCTTTCTTACGGCTCATTTAGTGCTGAAAATGGATCGTTGGGAAGGATTATTGGTGTGGTGGAGGATTTTCACTTTGAGTCCTTGAAGACACCCATTGTACCCATGGTAATGATGCACATGAACGACGGCTATCGACGCATCTGTCTCAAGGTGAAGCCAGAGGGCATGTCCGAGACCTTGAAGCACATCGACAATACCTGGGCACAGTTTGATCCCGAGACCACGGCAAACTACCGCTTTCTAGATGACCTCTTTGCCGATCAGTATCAGCAGGAGGAGCGCCTAAGCCAGGTGATCAAAGTTTTCACGGTTGTCGCTATCCTCATTAGCTGCCTGGGCTTGATTGGCATGGTTGGTTTTATCATCGAGACCAAGATCAAGGAGATTGGCATTCGCAAGGTGCTGGGGGCCTCAGTCAGTAAGATACTTCTACTTGTTGCTAGTCGGTTTTTGGTCCTCTTGGTAATTGGATTCGTCGTAGCGCTACCCATTGCCTACTGGTTCATGAGTGGCTGGCTGGATACGTTTGTCTACAAAACGAATATCTCAGTTTTTCTCATGCTGGCGCCGGTACTGCTTGCGGGTTTGCTGACGCTGCTCTCTATTTCCTACCAGACGATCCGAGCATCATTAGTCAATCCGGTGGAGTGTTTAAAGGATGAGTAAAGGTTCGTGGCCTGCGTCTGCTAACAGATGCCGGTCAATTTACGATATCACAATCCCCTTTAATGGCTAGATTCCGATCTGTCCAGCGTGTAAAACTGAGATTTAAAATCCTTGTAGGATTGCCCCTGTCGGAGTTGACCTAAAGCGAACAGGCAATTGTCGTGCTATTCATGAAGTCGTGGTCTGCGGTGTAGAACTGCTTTCGCTTTTGCAATCCTCCTTGGATTTACGATAAAAAGCGGTAGTGATGGGCCAATCAAGTACTCCTCAGTCTTGAGGATTGGACCACTGGTGTTGGGCTTTTT
>JBCCXG010000696.1:0-3710 GCA_039191945.1 Bacteroidota bacterium | reverse complement strand
TTGCGCTCTTTCGTCATCTGCAGCGTCTCAAACTAAAGTTCTTCGATAATACACCTATTGGGCGCCTTGTCACTAGAAATGTATCTGACATAGAGACGTTGGCGGAGGTGTTTAGCCAGGGCATAGCGGCTATGATCGGAGATCTCCTCCAGCTTGTGGCGATTCTTGTTTTGATGTTTTTGATGGATTGGAGGCTGACCCTGGTGAGTCTTTCCACGCTCCCGATCCTTTTGTTGGCTACCTATGTCTTCAAGGAGAAGATAAAATATGCCTTCAATGAAGTGCGAACGGCAGTTTCCAATCTCAACTCCTTCGTACAGGAACACGTAACCGGTATGAACATCGTCCAGATCTTCAATAGTGAAAAAGTCGAGTTTGAGAAATTCAAGGAGATCAATGAAGAACACCGCAGAGCCAATCTCAAATCAGTCATGTACTACTCCATCTACTTTCCTGTCGCCGAAGTGATACAGGCCGTCGGCATCGGCTTGATCGTGTGGTATGGTTCTGGGGAGGTACTGAGAGAGCAGCTGACGATCGGCATCCTGATTGCCTTCATCATGTACATCCAGATGTTTTTCAGACCGATCCGGCTCATTGCCGATCGATTCAATACACTGCAATTGGGTATCGTTTCCTCCAACCGGATTTTAAATCTGCTCGATAGCGAGGAGTACATTCCTGACGAGGGTAAGCATGAAGCTCAAAAGATCAAAGGGGAAGTGCAGTTCGACAAGGTCTGGTTTGCTTACAAAGAAGAGGACTGGGTATTGCGGAATATTCAATTTGAGGTGGCGCCTGGCCAGACCCTCGCATTGGTGGGTGCAACCGGAGCCGGGAAATCCTCCATCATCAATTTGCTGAACCGGTTCTACGAAATCAACAAAGGGTCGATCTATCTGGATGGAGTAAATGTTCGCGACTACAGCATCAGTAATCTAAGGTCACATATTGCAGTGGTGTTGCAGGATGTATTCCTTTTTTCTGACACCATCATGAACAATATCACGCTGAAAAATCCGTCGATAGCTCGTGAAAAAGTGATCGAAGCAGCGGAATTAGTTGGCGCCCGAGCGTTTATCGAAAAGCTCCCAGGTACTTGGGATTATAATGTCATGGAGCGCGGGGCTACCCTATCCGTGGGCCAGCGCCAGTTGCTTTCTTTTGTGCGTGCCATGGTGTACGATCCTGGACTCATCGTTCTGGACGAGGCGACCTCATCAGTGGATACCGAAACGGAGGAGCTGATCCAAAATGCCACCCAGCGACTGATGAAGGGGCGCACCGCCATTGTGATTGCCCACCGATTGTCAACCATACAAAATGCGGATCAGATCCTGGTGTTGGAAAGGGGCGAGATCGTGGAACGGGGCAGACATGACGAGCTACTCAAGAAAAAAGGCTACTACAGCAAGCTGCACGAAATGCAGTACAAAGAGATTATGGCTGTATAGAAGCCCACCGCAGAATATAGTTTTGAATTGGACGAAAACTATTCATCCAACTTACGGTTCATTTGGTTTACATTTGCTGTGTTCAACATTAACCCATGATGACAATGAAGCGGACATTGATCATTGGCGCAGGCGGTCAGCTTGGATCAGAACTTACCCTCAAGCTCCGGGAACAGCGGGGCACTGATCAAGTGGTGGCCGCAGATATCCGACCCCTGCCGGCAGAGCTGCTGACGGGTCCGACGACAATTTTGGACGTGATGGATGAGGAAGCCCTGAGGAAATCCATCGAGTATTACGATATCGGCGAAGTCTACCATTTGGCGGCGATCCTGTCCGCCAAAGGCGAAGCGGACCCCATTTGGGCTTGGGATCTCAATATGACAAGTCTGCTGCATGTGCTGGAGGCTGCTAGGGCCTATGCGCTCAAAGTTTATTGGCCTAGCTCGATTGCGGTATTCGGTCCCGATACGCCAAAGGAAAAGACTTCACAGTTTACACTTACGAATCCTACCACTGTATATGGTATATCGAAATTGGCAGGGGAGCGCTGGTGCGAATACTATTTCAAAAAGTACGGAGTGGACGTACGCAGCATTCGGTATCCAGGTCTTATCGGCTATAAAAGCAAGCCGGGCGGAGGAACGACAGACTACGCCGTCGACATATTTTGGAAAGCGTTGAATGGCGAAAGATTTACTTGCTTCCTGGAGCCAGATGCGCATCTCCCCATGATGTATATGAACGACGCAGTCTCAGGTACGATACAATTGATGGAGGCCAATGCCGAGGATGTTCAGATCAGATCTAGCTACAATTTGTCCGCGATGAGCTTCTCACCGGAGGAAATCTACCAGGCGATCAAAACACTTATCCCGGACTTCGACATTGTCTATGAGCCTGACTTCCGGCAGGAGATTGCGGACAGTTGGCCTCATTCCCTGGATGATAGTCCAGCCCGGGAGCACTGGGGTTGGGACCCTCAATTTGATTTGGATCAGATGGTTCGCGATATCCTGTATCACTTAAGAGAGGCATTGCCTCAGACTTAGAAATGTCTCTTAAGGCTTGACCTATTGATTTAATTGAACTTAACTTTCGACGTTCAATATCCTTTTCATGGAAAATTTTGAAAACCTTTTGCTGGAGCGTATAGGTACTACGCTGGTGGTCACAATCAACCGAGAAAAGAAACTCAACGCGCTGAGCCTGGGTACGCTCGCCGAACTCAAAGAGGCGATTCAAATGGTTTATGACGACCAGGAGATCCGTGGGGTGGTGCTCGTAGGGTCCGGAGACAAAGCATTTGTAGCCGGAGCCGACATATCAGAGTTTACCGAGCTCAACGAGATGAATGGCCGCAAATTCTCTGAAGAGGGTCAGGAGATCTTTCAGATGATTGAGGATTGTCAGACACCTGTCATCGCTGTGGTCCATGGTTTTGCGTTGGGGGGTGGCTGCGAATTGGCCATGGCTTGCCACATGCGCGTGGCCTCCGACACGGCAAGATTTGGACAGCCGGAGGTAAACCTTGGGATCATACCAGGATACGGAGGTACCCAGCGATTGACCCAATTGATCGGTAAGGGCCGTGCTTTTGAATACGCCATGACCGGGGATATGATTGATGCACAACGTGCCTATGAGATGGGGCTAGTCAATCACGTCGCGACTTCGAAGGACGAAGCACTTGCTCGGGCACACGGTATCCTCAATACGATCTCGGAGAAGGCGCCCAAGGCGATACAGCTAATCGTAGATTGTATCAATGCGGTCTTCACAGCCGAAAATGGCTACCAAACGGAAGCCAATGCCTTTGCCAAGTGTTGCGCTACTGGAGATTTCAAAGAAGGTGCAGCGGCCTTCTTGGAGAAGCGAAAGCCTGTTTTTAAAGGAGAGTAACCCTCGCCCCAGCCTCTGTCAATGCTTAAAAAGCTTCTTGGAGAAACAGCACTGTATGGGTTGAGCAGCATTTTTGGTCGAGCGCTCAACTTTCTGCTTCTGCCCTTCTACGCCCGGGTCTTTGCGGATACAGCAGAGTATGGAATCATTACCGACCTGTACGTGCTGATGGCCTTCCTTAATATTGTCTTCACTTTTGGTATGGAGACGACCTTCTTTCGATTTGCGACAAAGCATCAGGAGCAACTTGAGCGCTATTTCCGATTAGCCTTGAGCGTATTGATGTTCATCAGCATGCTCTTAACTGCCGTCATTTTTGTACTTGCGCCATCCATTGCATCGTTGCTTGGTTAC
>JBCCXG010000695.1:0-3724 GCA_039191945.1 Bacteroidota bacterium | reverse complement strand
GTTGGCGTAGTGAATAGAGCGCGAGACAGGAATCTCTCTGTAGCCCAAGGTACTCACCGCCAGATCCCCGACTCGCCGCTTCATTTCCGTCCAAGGAATGCCAACGCTGTCCGGCGCTCGAGGATGACGGCGGAGGTTTGGTCAATGAAAGAAGGGAAAAAAGCTCTCAACTCTTCAACGCCCTCAATTCTTCAACTCCTCAACCCGCCGCAGGCACAAAAACTTTTCAACTTCCTCAACCTATCAACTTTTCAACTCAAACTCACTCCTGCTTGAGCGCATTGACGGGATTGCTCTCAGCTGTACGCCAAGTCTTCAGGCCCACGGTGAATAGTGCGGCCAAGAGGATCAGCAGGGAAGGCAAGATGAGGATGACTGGCCCCAGGGTGATGCGGTATTCGTAGTCATTCAACCAATCATTACCCAAGTAGTAGACCAAAGGAATCGCAACTAACGTTCCTAGTAGGATCAGCTTCAGAAAGTCCCAAAGGATGATCCGAACAACCTTGGTTACCGATGCTCCGAGTACTTTGCGTATAGCGATCTCTTTGAGACGTCGCTCCAAAGTAAAGGCGGCCAGCGCAAAGAGACCGATACAGGCAATGATAATGGCCATGCCGGAGAAGCTCGTAAACAGCCGGCCGAATCGCCGCTCGCTATTGTAGAGTCGATTAAAGGACTGGTCTAGAAAAAAACCGTCAAATGGATAGCCCGCCACAAATTGGTCCCATTGTTTTTCGATGCGATCGATCTGCTGGGCATAGTCTCCCGATACCCGAACCATGACGTAAGCTCCTCCCATTTGTTCCTCCAGAATGGTCGGATTGTATCGAAAGAGAAGCGCACGTGGGTCCCTTCTGCCGGATCTCATAATGAAATCTTCGACGACACCGATGACACGATAAATCTCTTCCTCTCCTCGATCGAGGGTCTGACCGATCGGATCTTCCCATCCGGCCTCACGGACAAGCGTCTCATTGACTACAACATGAGCAGTATCTGTAGCCATCCCTTGAAAGAAAGCGCCATCACTCACTGTCAGACCCAAAACTTTGGAAAGGTTCTCATCGACAAATAGGTGGTCAGGAGCGAGTTCTGTACGGTTATCACCTCGCGTCCGGTAGCCCCAATCTGGTACACCTCCTGACGGATAGTGGCTCGATGTGGCAATGGCTTCTATGTCGGATTGTTGCAGCAGTGAATTTCGAAAGGCGTCGTATTGCTTGGCTAGTTTGTCGCCATTTTTGATGACAAATACTTGCTCCGCATTGACTCCCAAGGTTCTATTCGACATGTGCTGTACTTGTCGAAAGACGATAAACGTGCCCGTAATCAGAAAAGCCGATATGGCAAACTGAAGGATGACAAGCCCCATGCGCAAGAGCGAACTACCGCCCTTGACCGATGCTCCCCGCAAGGCAGCGATGGGCGGTACTGAAGACAGGTAGAAGGCGGGATAGCTACCGGCGACCAAGCCTACGATGAGGATGATCAATACGATCCAAAGGAGAATGTAGGGAGTCAAAATCATTGACCACGTGTACTCCATGCCGGTGATCGCATTGAAGAACGGCAGTACGATGATCGCCAGAGCCAAACCTAATGCCACGGACAGGACCGTAATGATCAGCGACTCAAACAAAAATTGTTTGATGACGGTGCTTCTGACCGAACCCATCACCTTGCGCATACCCACTTCCTTTGCCCTGATCGATGAGCGAGCAGTCGACATATTGATGTAGTTGATACAAGCGATCAAAAGGACGAAGAAGGCAACCATGGAAAATATGACGACGTTTTCGTAGCTTCCTTCGCGCCCTAATGAGTATCGGCCATAATGTAAATGAATGTCGAAGAGCGGAATGAGCTTAAACGATCTGAAGTTGCCGGCATCAAGGTACTCCTCCCAACTGCCGTAGTCAGCGAGGTACTTCATGAGATCCGGCGCAATGTATCGCTGCACGAAGTCTGGGAACTTGTTTTCGAGCGCCGTAACGTTCGTATTGGGTTTAAGCTTGACGTAGGAGAAAAAGTTGTTGCCGCTCCAATAGCCCTCAGTCGCCCAGTATTCGTAAGGGATGTTCATCAGGAATTCGTAGGGGATTGTTGTGCTTTTGGGTGGGTCAGCCACGACTGCCGTAATCTTATAGGGAGTGCCATCATAGTCCAAGAACTGGCCGATGGGATTCTCATCGGGAAAGAACTTCTCGGCGACCCCAGCGGTGAGCACTAGTGTATTGGGTGCATTGAGCGCATTCTCCGGTCGTCCGTGGACGAATGAGGTAGGGAATACTTCGAAGAACGTGGAGTCCGCAACCATACCCCTGGATTGCGGAATGTAGCTGTCGCCTTTCTTGAAGATTACCGTGAACGGACCGGAGATCCTGGAGCCCGACTCGATTTCCGGATAGTCCAGCTTCATCTGCTTGACCAATCGGGCGGGCGTATAGGCCCCATAGAGGTCTTCTCCATACCAATTGACCATCCGATAGACGCGATCGCCATCAGGTACGAAGCGGTCAAATTCGAGTTGAAATGAAATGTGTACAATGATGAGCAAACTTGCAGCTATACCCACCGAAAGACCGAGGAGGTTGGATAGTGTGTAGGCCAGCTGCTTTTGCATGTTTCTAATCGCAACTTTGAAGTAGTTTTTGAGCATTCCTATTGAGCTTTTGGGTTGGACATCTTCAATATTTTTTACGTAGCGGAGCCGGAAAAACCGCACAGTATTCCAGAGGAATGACCACCGGGCTTTTCGGATCGAATCGAGGCTTTGCCGATCGAAAATTTCTCGCAAGTCTCCTTCGATGAACTCGACGTAGTACGGCTTGCAAAACCATCGGAGTAGCTTGATGGCAAAGTTCGGTGGCTCGTGGCGCGAGTTCATTTATTCACATCAAATACAACGGCCGGGATTTGATCATAGAGTGAATTGCGCAGCTTCCGATTGATCTCGATGGCTTGCAGGCCCAGGTTGGTCACTTTGAAGTATCGTTTCCTGCGACCCCCCCTCTCTGAGGTAGCTCCGCCGGTGTAGCTCTGCAAGAATCCCTTCTTATCGAGTCGATCGAGCGCGGTGTGCACGGCGCTGATATTGACTTTCCGACCAGTTTGCCGTCCGATCTCGTCCATGACGTTGACACCGTACGCTTCTCCTTGCAAGATGGCGGTGACCAAAAGGACCAATTCTTCAAATTCTCCAATCTGTACGCGCTGCATTTGATTTACAATTGTGAATTAAATACGAATCTAAGCTAGGAAGGTTTGATTTACAATAGTGAAAGTAATCTGTGGTCCCTTCACCCCGTGCGATTCACGTCTTCAACGGCACTACAACCTTTTATGATCACCGTCACGTAACAAATCCCAGCAGTTTCTAAGTAGTCTTAGTTGAGATTCCAGAGTTGTCAGAAGCGCTCGGGAGTCAGCCTTTAGAAAACCAATTCTCCAAGGTCGCGCTGATGATTGGAATCATGCATTGAACCCTTGAAGACTGTTTAGCCTGGATCATGCAATAGAATTTCGTGACGAGCAGTTAAAGTGCCTGATTTCGAAGGAATTTAGCTGCATAGTAGGAAGGCTATTTAATGCCGTTGATTTAAGGAACATATAGAGGAAAGAGGGGTTAATAATACAGACCTGAGGGGTCCAAACTTCTTTCCAAAATCTATGAAAACTTAAGAGATGAAAAATTTATCGATACCCACAAGCTCGGCGCAAC
>JBCCXG010000694.1:0-3729 GCA_039191945.1 Bacteroidota bacterium | reverse complement strand
GATACCTGATCTGCCTGAACTCATGTGGTGAGTACTCATGAGACATCTCATACTGCTTTTGTTCATCACGTGAGAAAATGACCAATTTCTTCACTTCTGGGTGATGATGAAAAATATGTTTCGTGAGGGCCTTACCAAGGGAACCCGTGCCACCAGTGATGAGCACAACCTTTGATCGAAGTATATCCGCCATACGTTCTGTCATACAAAGACTCTTTTCTGCGTCGGGCAAACCACCCTATTCATTACCAACGAGTTCGGCAGTCACTAAAAAATGGGGATTCAAAAGATTCTCCTTATTGTAGTGAACCTCGTCCTGCGTCTCTCTGATAAGCACCGAGCCACCAGCTTCTGTCACCACGATCTGCGCTGCCGCGGTATCCCATTCCATCGTAGGAGCAAACCTTGGGTACAAATCTGCTTCGCCACTTGCGACCAATAGTAGCTTCAGAGAACTTCCCTTCGACACAATCACAGGGTCGTTGATCTGCTCTATAAACTGCCTTGTATCATCATTGAGATGGGAACGAGATGCTACCACGCGCAATCCGGGGTCCTCCATCTCACACTTGTTGACGAAAATACGCTCGCCGTCCTTGAAAGCACCATGACCCTTGACCGCAGTGTACATATCTCCAGATACAGGTACTTGCACAACTCCCAAAACAGGCTCGTTCCGATGTATAAGCGCAATGTTTACGGTGAACTCGCCATTTCGCTTGATGAACTCTTTGGTGCCATCAATCGGATCAACCAGCCAAAAATACTCCCATTGCCTTCTCGTCTCAAAAGGGATATCCCTTCCTTCCTCGCTTAGAATTGGGATGCCCGTTTGCTCTAATATGTTGCAGATCACCTTGTGCGAAACTTTGTCAGCCTTCGTTAGTGGAGACTGATCTCCTTTACGCTCAATATCGAAGTCGTCACTCTCATAGACCACTAGTATCTCTTTCGCCGCCTCCAATGCCGCGCGCTTCGCGAACTCCAACAATTTGCGTAAGTCTACCATATCAAATGATCATACCTGCAGCTACCGTTTCATTCGTGCCTTCTTCCACCAAAATGATGCTCCCTGTATTTCGGTTTCTTCTGTAGCTATCAAAAAGAACCGGCTTCGTAGTACGCAGCTGAATGCGGCAGATATCGTTCATCCTGATGTCTTGGTCTCCTTCCATCCGGTGCAGCGTATTGATATCCAGTTTGTAACGAATCTCTTTGATCATTGCCTTCATTTCTGAAGTCGTGTGACGAAGTACATACTTAGCCCTGGGACGAGGACCCTTAGCATTGAGCCAGCAAATCATCACCTCCAGATCTTGAGACTGGTGAGGCTGATTGTTGGTCCTCACCAGCATGTCCCCTCTACCCACGTCGATGTTGTCTTCTAAAGTCATGGTCACTGACATAGGAGCAAAAGCCTCCTCCACTGCACCATCAAATGTATCGATCGTCTTAATGCGTGATTGAAAGCCCGACGGCAGTACGATGATCTCATCACCAGGTTTGAAGATGCCTCCGGCGATTCGGCCGGCATAACCTCGATAATCATGATATGCATCGTTCTTTGGCCGAATCACCGTTTGTACCGGGAATCGGCAATCAATATGATTTTGATCGCTACCCACATGAATATTTTCGAGCGTGTATAGGAGTGTAGAGCCTTCGTACCAGACCATATTTTCGCTGCGGTTAACAACGTTATCCCCATTGAGGGCACTGATCGGTATGAATCGTACGTCTTTGACATCTAACTTAGATGCAAAGTGCTCAAAGTCTTCTTTGATCTTCTCAAAACGCTCCTCCGCATAGTCCACCAGATCCATTTTATTGATACACACGATAATGTGTGGAATCTGTAGTAGAGACGCGATGATCGAGTGCCGACAGGTTTGCTCGACTACACCGTTGCGAGCGTCAACTAGTATCAAGGCCACATTTGCGGTAGAGGCCCCTGTCACCATGTTTCTGGTGTATTGTATATGTCCAGGAGTATCCGCAATGATGAACTTCCGCTTGGGTGTAGCAAAATACCTATAAGCCACGTCGATGGTAATGCCCTGCTCTCGTTCGTCTTTCAAACCATCCGTGAGGAGCGCAAGATCCGTGTGAGACAGTCCCTTGCGTTCACTAGATTGTTTGACATGATCCAGTTGATCCTCAAAGATTGATTTGGAATCAAAAAGCAATCGCCCAATCAAGGTGCTCTTTCCATCATCTACGCTACCGGCGGTCGTAAACCGCAGAAGCTCCATATCTAAGTATCCTGACATAAAAAATTGATCTTAGAAATAACCTTCCTTTTTCCTGTCCTCCATGGAGGTCTCAGACCGCTTGTCATCCTCCCTGTTGCCCCTCTCCGTCCGACGGGCCGAAGCAACCTCATCGATTATTTTTTCCAACGTGTCCGCATCTGATTCCTCTCCTCCGGTGATCGTGATATCTCCGAGGGTCCTGAACCGAATCTGCTTCTTCTCCACTGCTTCTTTTTCAACATTGATGTACTCCGAGACAGGAAGCCATGTACCGTTCCGATTGATGACTTCACGCTCATGAGCAAAATAAAGTGACGGTATATCAATACCTTCCATAAGGATGTACTGCCAAATGTCCATCTCCGTCCAGTTGCTCAACGGAAAAACCCGGAAGTGCTCGCCTTCATGGTATCGACCATTAAATATATTCCACAACTCTGGCCGTTGATTTTTTGGGTCCCACTGGCCAAAATCATCGCGATGAGAGAAAAACCGTTCTTTGGCCCGTGCCTTTTCTTCGTCTCGCCTGGCACCACCCAGGCAAGCATCGAACTGGTGCTCTTCTATGGTCTCCAATAAAGTCACCGTCTGTATGGCATTGCGGTTGGCGTTCCGTCCTCGCTCTTCCACAGCGCTTCCTTTGTCGATGGATGATTGTACTGAACCTACCACCAACTTTGCATCAATCTTAGCCACCAAGTCATCTCGAAACTTGATGGTTTCTGGAAAATTGTGCCCTGTATCAATGTGCACCAGCGGGAAAGGGATGCGCGATGGGTGAAATGCCTTACGCGCCAAGTGGGTCACGACAATAGAATCTTTGCCGCCGGAAAAAAGAATGGCAGGGTTTTGAAACTGCGCAAAAACCTCCCGAAGTATAAAAATTGATTCGGCCTCTAGCTCCCTTATATGTGTTAAGTTGTAGCTTCTCATGATGTTTTGACCTGGGGCAGAATAACGTCGATTATAGTGTTGAGGCATTCTTCGAGTGAATTCTCCGCGGTGTTGACTCGAATGTCCGGTTTGTCGGGCGCTTCAAACGGAGAGCTGATTCCGGTAAAGTCCTTTATCAGACCCGCTCGTGCTTTGGCGTAGAGACCCTTTACATCCCGCTCCTCGCACACCTCCAAGGGACACTCCACGTACACCTCGACGAACTGATTTTCACCTACCAAGGACTTGGCAAATACGCGATCGGACTCAAAAGGAGATATAAAGGCAGTGATGGTCATCACCCCTGCATCAACAAAAAGGTGGGCTACTTCTGCAATCCGACGGATATTCTCTTTGCGACCCTTTTCGGAAAAATCCAGGTCGCTGTTTAGCCCCGATCTCACGTTATCTCCATCCAGAATGTAAGTATGCATCCCTTTCTCGAAAAGGAAGGACTCCAGGGCACTCGCAAGTGTTGACTTACCGGATCCAGAAAGACCTGTAAACCAGATCAATTTGGGTGAATACCCATAGCTGCCAGCTC
>JBCCXG010000693.1:0-3730 GCA_039191945.1 Bacteroidota bacterium | reverse complement strand
TGTTTATCAGAAACAATGGGCTGGTACCGACCCAAATAGATCCTTCGCAATGGATCTTGACGATAGATGGAGAATCGGTAAGCTCATCTAAGACCTACACGCTGGCTGAATTAAAATCAAAATTCCCAAAATACACTTACCAACTCACCTTGGAATGCGGCGGCAACGGTAGAAGTGAATTCAATCCACCGGCGAAGGGTAATCAATGGACCATCGGTGCAGTATCCTGTGCGTTATGGGGGGGGCTCCGGATTTCAGATTTGTTAGAGGATGTCGGTTTGAAAAGCAACGCTGTGTACTTGGGTTACTACGGAGCAGACACCCACCTCAGTGGGGACGCCAGTAAGGTCCCTATCTCTAGAGGTGTGCCGATCCGTAAGGCACTCCAACCTGAGACATTGCTGGCCTACGAGATGAATGGAGAAGAGATCCCTTTAGTCCACGGGTACCCGCTCCGCCTGGTCGCTGGTGGATGGCCTGCTTCCGCTTCCGGAAAGTGGATCCATCGACTATCTGTCCGGGATCAGGTGCACGACGGGGAAAAAATGGGGGGTACATCGTACCGTGTTCCCTGTGACCCGGTAGCTCCAGGTACAGTAGTGGCGGAAGAGGACATGTGCATCATTGAATCCATGCCTGTCAAGTCGCTGATCACGCAACCTAAATCGGGCGCCATCATGGCAGTGGGAGACACCCTACAGGTCCGTGGCCACGCCTGGGCGGGGGAGTTGGAGGTAAGAGGCATGGAGTGCTCCATTGACTTCGGTGCGAGCTGGCAAAAGTGTGAGCTGGACCCGCCCGCTAACCGCTTGGCGTGGCAGCAGTGGCGATCGACTATATCGTTCCCTCAGAGAGGTTATTATGAGGTATGGGCTCGTGCTACGGATGCAACAGGCAAAAGTCAGCCCATGGTACTACCTGGTTGGAATCCCAAGGGCTATCTCAACAACGCGTGCCACCGTATCGCCGTGATGATTTCATGACTATGAGAAAGCAACGAAGCCACAAAAACCGCAGGAAGTCCATCACCTACTTCATCACCACACTGGGTATGATCCTGGTCTTAGTGCTGGGTGCCACCATGTACTATATATTGGGTGAGCAAAATGCTGTGGAAGATCTGACTGCTACCGCGACAGCTGATGTACTTCCAGCGCTCCTACCTGAAATAAAGGACGGCATACACCAGCCAACAGGGTTTGTCGCCGACAAAGGACTCGCGCTGGTGATCGCTAACTGTACCAATTGCCATAGCGCGAAACTGGTTACGCAGAACCGTGCCACGCGCGAGGGTTGGGTCGGTATGATCCGATGGATGCAAGAAAGTCAAGGCCTATGGGACATGGGCGAGAACGAAGAAGTCATCGTGAACTACCTAACAAAGCACTATGCGCCTACTCAACAAGGGCGAAGACGTAATCTCGCAGACATCGAATGGTATCCGCTAGATCAGGAGTAGAACTTTTGACCCTTCGGATCAGTTGCTGAGCAAATGGAGTACTGGAAGATCATAAGAGACGCCTATACCGGCTATGCCAACTATCTCTGGCAAGAGATCACCCACCCTTCTTGGCACAACTATTTTTACTGGTTGCTTGGAGTATCCGCCTTTTTTCTCTTTTTGGAATGGATGAAGCCCTGGAGGAAAGATCAAGCTCGATTTCGTAAAGACTTCTGGCTGGATTTCTTTTACATGTTTTTCAATTTCTTTCTGTTTTCCCTAATCATTTACAACGCAGCCTCCATGGTCGTTGTCCACTTCTTTAGGGATGCATTGAGAGCAATCGGCATCGAAAATCTGCTCCTAGTCAATGTGCTGACTTGGCCCACCTGGCTGCATTTGCTGGTTGGATTCCTCCTCAGGGACTTTGTACAATGGTGGACCCACCGGCTCCTCCACCGATCACCGGTATTGTGGCAGTTTCACAAAGTACATCACTCCGTGGAGCAGATGGGCTTTGCTGCTCACTTGCGCTATCACTGGATGGAAAACGTGGTGTACCGATCCATCGAGTACATCCCATTGGCGCTCATCGGTATCGGGCTGAGGGACTTCTTTATTATTCATATCATCACCCTAGGCATTGGCCATTTCAATCATTCCAATCTCACCCTCAACCTTGGGCCACTCAAATACATTTTGAACAACCCCCAGATGCACATTTGGCATCACGCCTATGATTTGCCTGAAGAAAGGAAGTATGGCGTCAACTTTGGTATTTCGCTGAGCCTCTGGGATTATCTATTTGGTACCAACTACATGCCACGCGAAGGCCGCGACATTAAACTGGGTTTTCCAGGGGTAGAAAAGTTCCCCAAGGACTTCATTGGCCAGAATACCTATGGGTTTAGGAAGACGGAGCAATAATTCCTAACTTCGGCGAAAACCCGACATCCCATGAGACTTCTCATTATTTGTTTTTTGACAGTATTACCCTTGCTTGGTATCGCGCAAAATGTGGCAAGCTCGGAAGTTCAAATCGCTCAGGCTACGATGGCTGCCCCTGAAGCATCGAGGGAAGCTGCTCGCGTATTGGGTTACAAGCCTTCTGGTAAGCTGACCGTACTCAGAAAAGGAAGCAATGAACTCATTTGTCTTGCCAGAGATCCGGCTAAGGAAGGCTTTAGCGTGGCATGCTACCACAAAGACCTGGAACCCTTTATGGCCAGAGGACGGAAACTAAGGGCCGACGGGAAAGAATACCAGGAGATCTTCGACATCAGGGAAGAGGAAGTCAAGTCAGGCAAACTGAAACTCCCAGAGAACACTACGCTCATGGTGATGACAGGGAAGGAAGACCCTGCGACGCGAGAGGTGACAGATACTTACTTGAGATATGTCGTCTACATCCCATTTGCCACAGCACAGACGACCGGCCTCTCTGACAAGCCGCTGGCTCCGGGACTGCCCTGGTTGATGGATGCCGGTACGCACAGGGCCCATATCATGGTCACACCACCACGGGATAAATAAGCGCAAATGAGTTTCCTTCTATCTGTGGCCCTCTTGACCATCTGCTGGCAGGGTCCGATCAATGAAGTGATCGAGAATAGCAAACTGCAAGAGCTACTGAAAAGCGATGGTGTACAGCTGATTGACGTACGCACCCCTGAGGAGTGGAGCTACGGCATTATTGAAGGAGCTACGAAGATCGACTACTACGATCCGGATTTCATGCAAAAAGTATCGGAATTACAAAAGGATCAACCCGTTGTGCTTTATTGCGCAGCAGGTGGCAGGAGCCATCAGGCGGCCAATCGGCTAAAAGAAGCCGGTTTCCAAGAAATCTACGATTTAGGCGGAGGATTTCGGGGGTGGGTCGCAGAAGGCTTACCTTCTGTAAAATAGGCGATAGGCCGCCAGTTACACTCGTCGGGCAAAATAGCCCATTGAACGACGTATACATACCCGTTGGCCATTAGGGGAGAATAACGCAAATCGGTGAATTACATTCGTATTGGAATAGTGAGTAACTATTTTCCATAGCTGGTTCTTTAATGATGTGGCAACCTCGTTTACGGGGTTGCCTTTTTTTATGCCAACTGGACCCAGAAAGGCACGAAAGTCGCCCGCAGACCTGCGCTGACTGTTGGTATTTTCATGTGCCTACATTCATTCGTCGGGCAAAGCCTACCACCCATCGGACAAAGCATCGAGATAAGCTAATAGAACGTTTTGCTACACAACGGTTTAATATCTTCGTATTGGAATAGTGAGTAACTATTTTCC
>JBCCXG010000692.1:0-3745 GCA_039191945.1 Bacteroidota bacterium | reverse complement strand
TAGCTGCTGGTGTCGGTTCTAATGATATCGGACTGGATCGTGGCCAATTGGGGGAAGACCGTGTGGTCAAATTCCAAAAACATGGACCCAAGGCATTGCTCATCCAACCCAACCAAGACTACCGTGCCGTCAGCGAAAACAATGACGAAGTGAAGTCTGTGCAAGAGGCATTCGCATCCTCCACGATTGGAGGTTTCAAAATTGAACTCCAAGAGGCCGGCTCAGCACTCGTGGATATCACCAGCTTCCTGCTCCAGGACTCCCATCGCGTGGCCGAGCGCCTCAAAAGGACCAAGCAAGGCACTTACACCATCGATGCTGCCAGGTCAACCGTGTACATGCCAGGGACGATGAACTTCCCTGAAAACACCGAATTCGAATCGATTCTAACCTTCAAGGGCACTCCGCAAAACAACTGGATCACTTCAGTGACGCCTTCCCCTCGGGCGGTGACGGTCAGAACCCACCACTCTTTCATTAAGCTCCCCGATGATGATTATGAGCCACGGGAGTTTGATCCTCGAGGGGCCTTTGGCGGTATCACCTATCAGGACTACGCGACGCCGATCGACGAGCCACTCGTAAAACGCTTCATCCGACGACACCGTCTAGAGAAAAAAGATCCGGAGGCCGCTATGAGCGAGGCCGTGGAGCCACTCATCTATTATTTGGACCGGGGAGCTCCGGAGCCCGTGAAATCTGCACTACTGGAAGGTGCGGCCTGGTGGAATCAAGCTTTCGAGGCGGCTGGCTTTAAAGATGCCTTCCAGGTTAAAGTATTACCCGAAGGAGCTCATCCACTGGATGTCCGCTACAACGTTATCCAATGGGTCCACCGCTCAACCCGTGGGTGGTCTTACGGTAGCTCGGTGGTTGACCCAAGGACGGGAGAGATTATGAAGGGGCACGTCAGCTTGGGGTCCTTGCGGGTGAGGCAGGACTTTCTCATCGCTACAGGTCTACTCCGACCTTACGAGGATGGGGATGAGTCATCCGATCCCATGATGGAAATGGCCTTGGCGAGACTTCGGCAGTTGTCCGCACACGAGGTGGGGCATACTTTGGGACTGGCCCATAACTTCGCCGCTAGCTACAATGATCGCGCTTCTGTGATGGACTATCCGCACCCGCTGGTCAAAATGGATGCCCAGGGTAATATCGACCTTAGCGATGCGTATGATACGGGTATCGGCGAGTGGGACAAGGTGACCATCAGGTATGGCTACGGTTCCGAAGAGGACCCCTCCGAGGTACTGGATCAAGCGGCTCAAGACGGTCTGCTTTTTATTACGGATCGGGACGCTCGTCCTATGGGAGGTGCGCATCCTATCGGCCACCTATGGGACAATGGTACCTCGGCGGCAGATGAACTGAACCGAATGATGGCTATCCGGCGCAAAGTGCTGGATAACTTCACCGAGAATAGCATCAAAGAAGGCGTACCACTTTCGTCAATCGAGGAAGTACTCGTGCCGATGTACCTATTTCACCGGTATCAGGTAGATGCCTGCTCGAAGGTTGTGGGTGGTCTGCAGTACACCTACGCCATCCGCGGCGATGGGCAGGTACCCACGGAGCTGATCGATCCGCAGATTCAAATGGCCGCCGTCGATGCATTGCTCAATACACTTACCCCTGACGCACTCCGACTGTCGGAAGACCTCTTGACCCTCATCCCGCCCAAGGCCTTCGGTTTTAGCCGAAGTCGCGAAACATTTGCTTCAAAAGCAGGGCTCCCTTTTGACTATTTCGCCGCGGCAGCGACGGCCAGCTCGGTGACTTTGTCTTTCTTATTGCATGCTGAGCGTGCCAATCGGCTCGAGATGTACGCGTCAAGAGATGCGTCGCAGCCGGGCTTGGAAACAGTGCTTGACAAGATCCTCGAAACCACCTGGAGTAGCCCAAGCAACGATGCAGGGGACCGCGCCCTCCAGAAGATTGTGGAAGGAAAAATCATCGATCACCTCATGATCTTGTACAGCCACCCCGATGCTTATGCACAGGTCAAAGCGCTGGCACGTGCTGCCCTGCAATCTATCGGAGAGCGTGCTGAGAGACAAAAGAACGCTGATAGTGCCTATTACGGATACATCACCAGTATGATCGAGGAGTATCTTGACGACCCACAGGAGTATGAAGCCCCCAAGCCCATAAAGGCTCCCGATGGATCACCGATCGGGTCCACTGATCACGACCTGAGGTTTTGCTCGCATGGCCTCTAGGAACGGGCTCATAGCGCTGGTCTTATTGGCGGCATGCGCGTCGCCAACGCAGCCCCAATACACCCTCGACTACGTTGTTGAAAACGTAGATGTCGTCGATGTCCGAGAGGGCAAGATCTTGGAAGATCAAACCGTGAGCATCGATAAGGGAAGAATCGTAGCGATTGGGCCCAATGCAGCCGGAAAAGCGGATGTCCTGATCGATGGCACGGGCAAATTCTTAATGCCTGGTTTGGCCGAGATGCATGCCCATATCCCCCAACCCAGCCCAGGAAGAGATATGACCAAGCCCTATCTCTTTCTGTATTTGTCCAATGGCATCACTACCATCAGGGGTATGCTTGGGCACCCTAGTCATCTACAGCTGCGAGAAGACGTTTTGAATGGATCAATTCTGGGTCCCAGAATATTTACCTCTGGACCCTCACTCAATGGCAACTCCGTACAAAGCGTCGCAGCAGCGACGGAAATGGTGACGGAGCAGGCCGAGGCGGGCTATGATTTTCTCAAACTACATCCCGGCATCAAACTGGATGTTTTTGATGAGATCGTCCGGACGGCCAACGAGAAAGGCATCCCCTACGCGGGACACGTTTCAGTCTTCGTCGGGGTGGATCACGCGATCGAGTCAAAATATGCATCGATCGATCACGTGGATGGTTTCCTCGAGGGTCTTGTCCCTGACAACGCTAAGGTCGATGCCGAGAGTAATGGTTTTTTCGGCTTCAACTTCTCGGAACTAGCTGATCAAGAAGCCATTAACACCTTGGCCGCAAGCACCAAAGATCATGGTGTTTGGGTGGTCCCGACACAAAGCTTGTTTGAAAGGTGGGCCTCTCCTTCAGACGCCAAAATGCTCGGTAGCACACCGGAGATGGCCTACATGCCTGCTTCGACGGTCCAAAACTGGATCAAAAGCAAGGAAAATCTGACCAAGAGCGAGGCATTCACCGACGAGCGATGGGAGCTCTTTATAGAAATCCGTCGGCAGCTTATTAAAGCCCTGCATGACAAAGGTCAAGGGCTATTGTTAGGCTCCGACGCGCCTCAGGTCTTCAATGTCCCGGGTTTTTCCATTCACCATGAGATGGCCGGCATGCTTCGAAGTGGTTTGACACCTCTTGAAATCCTGCAATCCGGCACAATCAATCCGGCTAGATTTTTTGGTATGGATGAGGAATTCGGAGAGGTAAAAGAGGGGAGGGTCGCGGACCTGATACTGATCAGCGGCAATCCGCTCGAGTCGCTATCAAATATCAAGGAACCGGCCGGGGTCTTCGTGCGAGGGCAATACCTGAGTCGTGAAAGGATCGATGAAGAGTTGTTGCTGATCGCCCAAATGACCAAGAACATCTAGAGTTGGTGGAAAAGGTCGTCAGGAAGTGTATCCTGAAATTACGGATTGGCGTTCAACGTATTAGATGATTAGTCATGTCCATCGACCAAATACTTCGAGACATCAGTAGAGGGAGAACCGATCTCATCTTTGAGTTGCTAAGCCTTGAAGGCTGGCGCGACCTATT
>JBCCXG010000691.1:0-3745 GCA_039191945.1 Bacteroidota bacterium | reverse complement strand
GCTTACTCTACCAGTCTTTTGGTCAAGGCTGCGGAGGTACTAGGCAAAGAAGAGGATCTCGCGGCCTATTCCGATCTGCTCCAAAAAATCAAGATTGCTTTCCAAGATGAGTTTGTTTCCGGCAAGGGTCGACTTTCTCCACATTCCCAGACCAGCTACGTGTTGGCGCTCCATTTTGGGCTACTGGCGGATGATCAGCGACCGTATGCCCTCAATTATCTGATCGAAAACATCGAGCGCCGTGGCTACCATCTCTCCACAGGTTTCTTAGGTACGCCTTACCTATGCCACGTACTGTCGGACAATGGAAGGGAGGACGTCGCCTACCGCTTGCTGATGCAAGACACTTATCCATCCTGGCTCTACCCCATTTCGAGAGGCGCCACAACGATCTGGGAGCGTTGGGATGGGATCAAGCCCGACAGTACTTTCCAAAATGAGGGCATGAATTCATTTAACCATTATGCGTATGGGGCCATTGGCGACTGGATGTATGCCAACGTAGGCGGGATCCGTCCAGGCGCTCCGGGTTATAAGCATATCATCATTGCACCTAAGGTCAATGGAGACTTGAACTACGCGAATACCAGTTTGGAGTCGCCTTACGGTAAAGTGGCGACATCCTGGAAGCGGACTGACAGCCAGGTGAATTTGGAAGTAACCATCCCTCCGAATACGACAGCGAGCGTGAGGCTTCCAGGGGAGGATGACCGAAGGCTCGGGTCCGGTACACATCAGATTACGTATACGATTACGATGGAAACGAATTAGGAGGTCAGATTTTATTATGTTTACCAATTCACCGAAATTAACCGACCTAATGAAAAGACTTCTCGTACTGCTTGCCGCCCTTCCTTTCTTGTCGTTTACAGGGAATCCTCCCGCTATTGACATAGACTACATCAAGTCGGACGTAGATTATCTCGTGAATATCTACAAAGAATTTCACCGAAGACCAGAGATTTCTTTACAAGAGAATGAGACTTCTGCGAAGTTAGCGGACGAGCTTCGGAAGGTGGGTTTCGAAGTGACGGAGAATTTCGGCGGTTATGGTGTTGTGGGTATCATGAAGAATGGTGACGGACCTCAGATCCTATACCGAACAGACATGGACGCCTTGCCCATGTTCGAGAAAACAGAACTGCCTTATGCCAGCGAGTTGGAGGTCAATTATAATGGCATTCAGGTGGGAACAATGCATTCCTGTGGGCACGATATGCACATGTCCACGTGGTTGGGAACAGCAAGGGCGATGGCCGCTAATCGGGACCAATGGAGCGGCACCCTGATGATGATTGGTCAACCCGCCGAAGAGATTGGGCGGGGTGCCAAATTGATGTTGGACGAGGGCCTTTACGAAACTTTCGGTGTACCCGACTATGGCTTAGGTATTCATGCCAGCCCGACGCTTCCAGCAGGTACCATCGGACTGCAGTCGGGATATATCATGGCAAATGCAGAAAGCATCGATATCAATGTCTTTGGGGTTGGTGCTCATGGGGCATCACCGCACATGTCCATCGATCCGATAGTGGTAGCCAGCATGATCGTTATGGACATCCAGACGATAGCCAGCCGAAACGTAAAGCCGATTGACGATGTCGTCGTTACTGTAGGATTGATCAAGGGCGGGACAAAACACAACATCATACCCGATCAGGCTACCCTCCAGCTGACCGTTCGAACCTTCAAGGAGGAGGTGAGGCAGTTGGTACACCGCCGGGTCAAAGAGATTTCGCGAGGTATAGGTATCGCTGCGGGATTGCCCGAAGACAAACTACCAGAAGTCATTATTTCTAAAGGCTATACTCCTGCTAACTACAACGATGAGGTACTGACAGAGGCCGTCAAAGTATCCGCTGCTAAAGTAATTGGCGACGATATGATTCATCCAGCTGAGCCGCAAATGGTAGGCGAGGACTTTGCGCGATTTGGAAGGACGAAAGAAGACGTACCCACGGTTATGTTTTGGTTAGGTTCAGTACCGGAAGAGCGTATGAAAAGTGGAGACCTGCCTGGTTTGCATTCTCCATTTTACTATCCTGAGCCTGCTAAGACGTTGGAGACCGGCGTTTCTGTGATGAGTCAGGCGCTCCTGGATTTGTTTGCCAAGGGAGCTTAGAGCTTAAGTCAGTTACATAGGAAAGCTACAACTGGGATCTCCAATTGTGAGTTTGCAGAATCGCTGCTTGCCGCCAATAATCTTAATGATGTTGGTCTGGGTGGGGAAAATCTCCATGAAGTGGCGATCCTCAACACTGACCGTTTTCCAGGTGCCGACTTTGCCCATGTCAAACACGATCCAGTAGGAATCCCCTTCTGTAGTCGCACTTGCATAGCTAAACTCCATGGGCTTGTCATTGATGTCAATCTTCAGATTGCGCTGAAAGTAGGACTGAATCGTATTCCGGTTTTCCCGACAAAACTGGTCGTCTTGTGCCATTTTCATGTTGGGATCAAAATTGCGGATGGCGTTTTGCAAGTCATCGGTAAAGACCTTCACCTCGACCCGTCCGTCGGTGATCTCAACAACAGATATGTAGACTGCATGCTCTGACCTTAGGTCAAGCATTAGAAATAGCGCAAACAGGTATGTGAATACGGTATGCATATGGCGGTTTTCGTTGTTTTGATTTCTGCCTTACAAGATAAATAAATCGTGCACTGAGCGCAATGAATATTGCTACAAAATCAACCTAAAGTGCAAGCGTCGTGGTTTTTGACTATGGTAATGGAAACAAAAAAAGGACGCCTGAAGTCTCTCAGAACGCCCTGTCAGTAGTTTCAGCGCTTAGCGCTTAGTCTTTCTTCTTTTTCGAATCGGTCCCGGCGATGGACTCGCGCATGTCCGTATCCGCCTGTATATTCTGGAACTTGTAGTAATCCATGATGCCCAGATTCCCATCTTTGAAGGCCTCAGCGATGGCCTTCGGGATCTCAGCCTCAGCCAGGATTACCTTGGCCCTTGCTTCTTGTGCCTTGGCCACCATCTCTTGCTCTTCGGCGACAGCCATTGCACGGCGTTCCTCTGCTTTCGCTTCAGCGACCTTGAGGTCGGCAGAGGCTTGATCGGTCTGTAGTTTGGCGCCGATATTGGCTCCGACGTCTACGTCTGCAATATCAATACTGAGGATCTCAAAGGCCGTTCCCGCGTCCAACCCCCTCTGCAGTACGAGTTTTGAGATCTTGTCAGGGTTTTCCAATACTTCCTTGTGAGTGGATGCCGAGCCAATGGATGTCACGATACCTTCACCGACCCGTGCAAGGATGGTATCCTCTCCGGCGCCCCCCACGAGTTGTTGGATATTGGCTCGGACCGTGACCCTCGCTTTGGCGACCAGTTGGATCCCATCCGCAGCGACGGCTGCGACTGACGGTGTATTGATTACTTTCGGATTTACCGAGATCTGGACTGCTTCGAACACGTCTCGCCCTGCGAGGTCGATGGCCGTAGCCTGCTTAAAAGTCAGATTGATATTCGCCTTATCGGCTGAGATGAGTGCCTTGATGACCTGTGGTACGTTGCCTCCAGCGAGGAAGTGAGTTTCCAATTCTTGCGTGCGTAGTGGCCGCCGCTGCTCGTTCTCGTCTTCCGCGATCGTGAGACCAGCTTTCGTAGCGGTGATGAGTTTTGGGCCAGATTTTTGTTTAGAAAAAATCCCGTCGTTTCAAAAGCCTGAGCGATCTCTTGATCTGGCGCGTCACCTTGCCCCAGCATGACCGGGGGCAGTGACAACAATCGGTC
>JBCCXG010000690.1:0-3746 GCA_039191945.1 Bacteroidota bacterium | reverse complement strand
TTCGACAGGTCACGGGCATTGGAGAAGAGCCCGGCATTGCCAGACACACCCCTCATCATGATGGCCCCCTCATCGTGCACGTAACCGTGTAGCGGTTTCATGCGAAAGAACGTGTCCACTTCCGTCGGCACAATGTCATCCAGCCCGTAGGTATCCAGGGGATTGAATACGGTCGTTGCTGCACCCAGTGGATCATAGAACCGATCCCGGAGGTATTCATCGAAATCCTGCCCCGTTTGATTTTTGACGATCTCCGGTATGAGATAGAAAAACATCCCAGAGTACACATAGCCCTGCTCTGGATTGAACTCGGCTTTGGCGATGTACTGCTTGATCGTCTCATAAAAATCCGTCCGGAGGTACATATTGTCTGCCAGCTTCCAATCGTACTTTTCAGAGGGCTCAGTAGCCACATATTTCTTTTTCAGCCCGCCCTTTTTGTCACGGATCTCCACATGGTAGGCGATCCAGCTGCGCCAACCACTTTGATGTGCGAGTATCTCCCGAACAGTGACTTTGCCACGCTTCCCCTTGATCTCCGGCATGTAATCCACGACCTGCTTATCCAAATCGAGCAGTCCGTCTTCGTAGAGACCCATGAGCGCCAAAGTAGCCGCAGTCACCTTAGTGATCGAAGCGAGATCATAGATATCTGTGGACTTCACTGCTCTGACGCTGTCGTAGGTGTGAAATCCGTAGGTCTTCTCATATAACGTGGAGTCCTTGTGCAGGGCGAGGAGAACGGCCCCAGGAAATGCACGATTTGTAATTCCAGTCCCCACAATGCTATCAATTTGCACAAAAAGCACACTGTCAGCTCTTGGAATTTGTGAAATTGACAATTCAGCGATGAGCAAGAAGGATATTAACGGAAGGACTATTCTCAAAGGGCGTTGGGTCATTACTTTTGCGACTTATTTTTTGGATCGAACCTATGCAAAATTCCAAATATTTCATCATTGATTTCGATAGCACTTTCACAAAAGTGGAAGCGCTGGATGTCTTGGGTGAAATATCCCTGGAAGGCAAGCCCCACCGGGAGCAGGCGCTGCATCGGATCAAGGAAGTCACAGACCTGGGCATGGAGGGCACACTCTCTTTTAGAGAATCGTTGGAAGAGCGAGTCAAATTGTTGGAAGCCCATCGAGACCACATTCCCGTCCTGGTGTCAAGATTGTCCAAGCAAGTTTCCAAATCCTTCAAGCGCAACAAAGAGTTTCTGCAACGTCATGCCGATCACATTTACATTCTCAGCAATGGGTTCAAGGACTTCATCGTCCCGATCGTCGAACGATACGGCATCGCCGAGGAAAACGTCTATGCCAATGATTTCATCTACAATGACAATGGAGATATCATAGGTTTTGACCCTGACAATCCCCTTGCTGCAGACAATGGTGGTAAGCCCAGACAAATTGCCGAATTGAATCTTCAAGGCCAGGTATTCGTATTAGGTGACGGTTACACTGACTATGAAATACGTAAAGCCGGATTGGCCCATAAGTTTTATGCCTTCACGGAGAACGTGAGGCGCGAACGTGTACTGGAAAATGCCGACCACATTGCCCCCAATCTGGACGAAGTGTTGTATGTAAATAAAATGGAGAGAGCACTATCATACCCCAAAAACCGGATCAAGGTTTTACTACTCGAAAATATCCATCCCTACGGCATCGAAAAGCTCAAGGAGGAAGGTTACACCGTGGACGTACATCCTGCTGGACTTAGCGAGGATGAGCTCAGTGAGGCCATCAAAGAGGTGAGCATCCTGGGCATCCGATCGAAGACCCAGGTGACGAAAAAAGTACTGGCCAATGCCAAGCGACTCCATGCCATCGGAGCTTTTTGCATCGGCACTAATCAGATAGATCTGGAGGACTGCCTGAAAAAGGGAATTGCGGTATTCAATGCGCCTTTTAGCAATACGAGGTCGGTCGTAGAGTTGGCGATCGCGGAGATGATCCTACTCATGCGCAATATCCCAGATAAGGCGACGCTTATGCATGAGGGACAATGGCAGAAATCGGCCAAGAACAGTTTCGAAGTCAGGGGCAAGAAGCTGGGAATCATTGGCTACGGAAATATCGGAGCCCAACTGTCCGTCGTGGCAGAAGCACTGGGGCTTGATGTCTATTATTACGACCTGGAGGAGAAACTCGCTTTGGGCAATGCAACCCGATGCAAGACACTGTTCGAGCTCCTGTCCACTTCTGATATCATTACACTGCACATCGATGGCAGGCCTGAAAACAAGCACATCATTGGTGCTGAGGAGTTTAGCATCATGAAAGACGGCGTCATCTTCCTCAACCTCAGCCGTGGACACGTCGTGGATATCGACGCCCTCAAGGACAACGTCAGCAGTGGCAAGGTGAGGGGATTGGGCATCGATGTCTTTCCCGAAGAGCCCTTTAGCAACCAGGAGGAATTTATTTCTTCCTTGAGAGGCTTACCCAACGTGATCATGACACCTCATATCGGGGGCAGTACGACCGAAGCTCAGCAGAATATCGCCGACTTCGTACCCCAGCGGATCATGGACTATATCAACACAGGCTCCACCTCCAATAGCGTCAATTTTCCCAATATGGTATTGCCCAAATTGAAGGACGCACACAGGTTCATTCACATACACCTAAATGAGCCAGGTGTGATGGCCCAGATCAACCAGGTCTTAGCGTCCAGACGCCTCAATGTCGTGGGTCAATACCTGAAGACGAATGAGACCATCGGATATGTGATTACGGATATCAATAAGGATTATGACGAGGCGGTCATCGCCGATTTGAAAAAAATCGAAGGAACCATTAAATTCCGAGTCTTGTATTAGCACTTTTGACCGCAGATACCGTGAAATACTCAAAATTTTACGCACAATTGTTAGGAAATTCTGATAGATTCGAAGGGTTATGATGGAACACCGCCAGAAACGCCCTAAATGGATTCCGATCGAGAGCATGAGAACCTTCGATCAGATCCTGCAAGACTCCAAAACACAGCCTGCCCTCATCCTGAAATACATGCCGAGGCACCCGGAAAGTGAGGCGATCAAGAAGAGTCTGGAGAAGAGCTGGACCATCCCTGATGACCAACTCAAGGTGTACCTCCTTGATGTGAACAACAAGAGTATCAGCAACGAAATTACTCAGCTAGCGGGGGTGGAAAATCACTATCCACAAATCCTTTTGTTTGCCGATGGCGTCACGATGTACGATGAGTCGTACGATTTGATCAATATTAAAAAGATCGTGATTGCGCTGAAGATCATCAATCGGACCTTCCGATGGATGGAGACAAGGGTATAAAAAATTCCCCCTGAGGGCGTTTCTAAACCTGATAAAATCAGGATTTGAGTCGTCCAACCATCGCAACAATCCACTGTTATCCTTCGAAATCAAAGGTCTGATGTCTTAAAGCCACCAGATGAGGCCCGGTTTTGACGGCCAACCAACTCGGTTACGTAATAAGTGTTAGGTTTAAAAACGTATTACAGAGGGAATACTCAAAATTACGAATAGTATCAGAAGTCCAAATCATGCCGAAGAAGATTTATTTCACCCCCGGCCCCTCTCAGCTACATTACAGCTTTGAGTTCCATCTCAAAAAGGCCATGGATGAATCCATTGGTAGCATCTCACATCGTAGCAACACCTTCAAAAAGATCTACCAAGAGACGGAAGCCGCCTTGAGAGCGCTCTTCTCCTTGCCGGACGATTTCCACGTTCTTTTTCTCTCCTCCGCAACAG
>JBCCXG010000689.1:0-3748 GCA_039191945.1 Bacteroidota bacterium | reverse complement strand
CATTTGGGTGATCTCATTTATACCCCAAAATCCCTATTCAAAACACCTAAACCAAGAAATTCAGCACTTTTCTAAATCCCAATGCATAATCGAGGTTTATCTATTGATCGTGGGAAATTCCTCCTTGGTCATTACTGCCTTTTACCTTATGTGTCGGTGTTGCGATGTTGTTGGTAATCACCTCTGTGCCAATGGTCTTTCGTACTATACTTCAGTAGTATGTTGTGAAGGTTGTTAATTCCATTCTCAGATACAGCAATATCATCCTATGATTCGGATATTATGTCCAGAGCTTGAAAGTAGCCCGCTACTTCATGTGCATCTCTCTCACTTAGGTTTATCTGCTGAAAGATCTCTCAATAGCAAACCCACTTCTTCATTGCTCATCTGTGATCCTTCGATTCACGTGGAAGCTCCAACACCCCGCACGGTAGCAATGGATTTAAGTTGTTTTAGGGACTGGCCCTCTCTTTTCTCTATTGAAATTCCAAGAGGCATCCAATCGGTTCAGTTTGCTGATATCATTAACCAGTTCCCATCCAAAATCCAACACAAAATTGTATACCTCCATTTTGAATGATACGATATGATACGTAGATATACGATTTTGATACGAAAGATTTGATACGATATGATACGAAAAGCCCCGTTATTGGGAAGTCATTGGCAATTAAGGAAAATTTAAATTTTTGGGTGCTCAAGATTTAGATTTGAAGTCTTAACAGGATCGTCAAACGGTGCCCAGACCGTCCGATCCAGTACAAGTCCATTGATCGCAAGCGGACGACTCTGACCCATTTTATGCCCTAAATGGACTCCCAAGGGGCCTATTGTCATTTGGCAGCATATTTGTTCTACAGAATTTGAAATAATTGTACTGACTGCGGTCCCTATGAAAAAGGACTCTTATTCACCACCTACATGGATAACCAAATTGCTATCGCGTGTTTGCAAAGCTCACCTGCTAGAGGAGATAGAGGGCGACCTGCTGGAGTTTTACGAACTATGGGTAGCGGAAGATGGACCGGCCAAAGCCAATCGAAAGTACCTCTGGCATGCTTTCAAGTTCCTTCGATTCTATTCTCTAAAATCATTAATTCCCTCACGAGCAAAGTCGAATCTTATGATTGATCATTACTTCAAACTTGCATGGCGTAACCTATTGAAAAGACGCGCCAACGCACTCATCAATGTTATGGGTCTCAGCCTGGGATTTGCAAGCAGCCTACTCATCTTCCTTTGGGTCGAAAAGGAAACGAACATCGACCGATTCCATACGGACAGTCATAGGATTTTCAATGTCTACAGTCGGTTCTCCTTTCCCGGTGGCCTCCAGACCTTGAGGAATACGCCGGCCAAGCTACCGGCGGAGTTACAGGCCATCATTCCCGAAGTGGAGTATTCGACGGGATTTGCTAAGAGCTTTCGCCTAAGCCTCCAAGGAGTGACGGCAGAGACCTTCCAAAAGGGCGATGTTATTCTGAAAATGAAAGGCTCGAGGGGTAGCCCCCAGTTTTTCAGCATTTTTAGCTTTAAAATACTGGAGGGTTTGCCAAATGATGCCTTGCTGGATAGAAGCAGCATTGCCATCTCTCGAAAGATGGCCAATATTTTCTTTGGTAGCCCGGAGGCAGCCATCAATCAATCGATCCGCTATCAGAATGAAAAAAACCTGATCGTTTCTTTGGTATTTGAAGACATTGGTGAAGAGTCTTCACTGCAATTCGATTACCTGACGAATTGGGATGCCTGGGTAGACGGCGATGAATTCAAACCCGGTTGGGACCATTTCGGTACTCACACCTACATAAAATTGAAAGAAGGCACCAACGTAGCTGCGGTAGAAGAAAAACTCCGCGATGTGTTGCCCCAGTACATCGAGTTTGGAGAAGGCGAGACTGCTGAACTCGGCTTGCAGCCATTCGAAGAGCAGTATCTCTATGGGAATTTTGAAAACGGCCGACCTGCCGGGGGACGTATACGCTCCGTCCGTGTATTCCAGGGGATCGCTGTGTTTATACTCCTCATTGCCATCATCAACTTTATCAATCTCTCAACCGCCAACGCTACTCAACGAGCCAAAGAGGTCGGTGTCCGGAAAGTGGTAGGTGCCTTGAGGAGGAACCTGATCCATCAGTTCCTAGCTGAGTCCTTGCTGATCACCTTCGTGAGCACAGCCATAGGATTGCTTTTGACCCTCGCGCTGCTCCCTGTGCTTGAAGTCCTGACCGAATCCCAACTAAGCCTTCCGATCACAGATCCCTACTTTCTCCCCGGACTGCTACTGATTGCATCTGCCATTGGACTACTGGCAGGGGGTTATCCCTCATTGGTGCTATCAAAGATTGGCCTGCTACCGGCACTAAGTAAGCGTTCGGACAATGGTGCAAACACCGGAAAACTTAGGAAGGCACTCGTCGTCTTCCAATTTGGCATTTCCATTGTATTGACGGTGGCGACCATCGTGTTGTCCAGTCAGATGCAATTCTTAGTCAATAAGACGCTCGGATTCGATCGAGACAACCTCATCTACGTGCCGATAGAGGGTTCTTTGGTATCCGACTATCGAACCTTTAAGGACGAAGCTGTGAAGATTCCCGGTGTACTGACGGTGGACCGCAGTAGCCAAACGCCTCACAAAATGGGTTTTTCTGGTCCATTCTTCAATTGGGACGGTCAGGAGGAGGGGAACAATACCTCCTTTACCCCCTCATCGGTTGGCTTCGATTTTGTAGAGACCATGGGCATTGAGGTCGTGCGAGGAAGAGGCTTTGAACGTGGCCGACCCGCAGACTCGACAAACTTCCTAGTCAACGAGACGGCGGAGCGCGCCATGGGCGGAGATGTGCTCAATAAGACCGCCAGCATTTTCGGAAAACAAGGCAAGATCATCGGAGTGATCAAAGACTTTCATTTCAACTCCCTGCATACCCCGATCACACCTATGGTACTTGACGTAAAGGAAGGTTTGAACTTCGGTACAATCACGATTAGATTGGAATCACAAACCTTAAGGAATACCCTAGCCCAATTAGAAACGCTGCATGCGCAGATCAATCCGGGGTACGCCTTTGACTACACCTTCGTCAATAGGATGTACGAGGACGAGTACAGGGCGGAGCAGCTGGTATCCTCACTGGTACCCAACTTTGCTGGTCTCGCCATTTTCATCTCATGCTTGGGCCTTTTTGGACTTGTCACATTCGCCACCCAACGAAGGGTGAAAGAGATCGGTATCAGGAAAGTATTGGGAGCCTCGGTCACACAGATCCTCCAACTGCTCTCCAAGGACTTTGCCTTACTTGTTGTCATTGCCATCTTTGTGGCCACACCGATCAGTTACATGATCATGAGGGACTGGTTGGCTGGCTTCGCTTATAGCATTGATTTGAGTTGGTGGATCTTCGCCCTGGCCATCTTGGTGGCGATCGGTATATCGTACCTAATCATTTTGGGCCGGGTATGGCAATCGGCCACCTCCAATCCTGTGGGAAGTCTAAGAAGCGAATAGGTCCAGCAGGTAAATTGTTGAGAATGGTAACAATAACCGTGAAAGTCGTACCTCCACCCAAAGCAGGAAATTGACACCGAAATAGCCGCGTGAAAAGACCCTCGTTGCAAGAATAGGGCCCCACTGTCACCCAACAGGAAATCGTAGAATCTTCGCATCATCACACGCTAAGACTTCTAACTAAGCTTAGGTAAATGTGATGCAATTAGCTCGTTCAAACCCAAAATTCAACCGAAT
>JBCCXG010000688.1:0-3748 GCA_039191945.1 Bacteroidota bacterium | reverse complement strand
GACCGTGCTACCTACTTTGTATCGAAGCGTGTGCGTACCGTACTCATACCAAGTCACGATGACCTGCGACGTGGTCTGCGTACCGAGAAAGCCTCCGGAGCTTAATTCCCAATAACCCCCTGAGACTGGATCAGAAAAGTAGTACGTCTCCTGATCATTCATAATTACCGAGTTATTGCCCGTCAGACCAGCCGTAGTCCTCACGGTGATGGCAGAAGAGCTGCCCGACTCTCCGCTGTTGTTTTTCCCTCTAACCCGATAGTAGTACGTCGTGGATTCCGAGAGGCCGGTGACGTTGTAATACGTATTGGAGGTCGACCCTGAGGAGACTACCAGGTTTGTAAAACTGCTGTTTCGCGACACGTCAATCTCGTAACCGGTTGCTCTAGCCGCCGAACCCCAGTTTGCTCTGAAGGAATTGCGCTTGACGTTTGTTGCTGCGCTGGCCGTTGGGACACTCGGAGGACCAGACGACGTAGTGGCATTGCCTGTACTACTGAACGAGCTCAAGGCATCATTCATGCCAGCCTTCACTCGATAGTAATACGTTTTGCCGCTTGATAGGCCCGTTACTGTTTGATTCGTACCGCTGGTACCCCGCCCATTGAATCCCGCCACATGCGTATTGAATGTGGCGCTCTCCGACACGTAAACAAAGTAATACTGGGCCCCGCCAACAGCATTCCAGTTCATCTGAAAACTCGTTTGCTGAATATTGGAAGGAGCTCTAAGCGTAGGAGCTGATACACTTGTGTTTCCGCCTCCACCACCGGGGGTGGGAAATTGCCCAAAGGCTGGAAACATGCACAGCAATATGCCTGCGATAAGTAGGTAGTTCCTGGATCTCATGGTCGTTAGTCGTTTTGTCTTGCGTAGTGGATCGTATTCTCGCTCACCTTGACCGAGCCGTAGCCCAGTGCCTCCTTAAAGACTGAGCGTAGGCGTCCCATATCATCATATTCGTAATGGGTGAAGAGGTTATTGGCATCCAAAACATCGGACAGCTCACCCCATGAATTATACACATAGCTGGTCATTTGACCATTTACAGGATGCATTCGGAAATCGTCGTAGTACACCGTGTTGCTATTAGACCCCCTGACCCAAACAGAAAGGTTGGTATCATCCGCATGTGCAGGAATCAGTCCCTCGTAGAGGTACCATTCACCCGACTTTCTCGACGACCACTCTCCTTGCGGCTGAATGTAAAAGACCTGGCCCCCAACCTGATATTCCATCCGCGGTCCATTGGGCGCTGCCCCTCCTTGCCAAACCCACACAGACACTCTGTACATACGATTTGCTTCAACCTGCGTATCATATTGCAGCGCCCTACCGCTTCCAGTGGTACGGATGGACCAGAGCCCCGTATGGGTCGGTTCATCATCACCATCGTTGGCCACCCGATTGGGTCCGTGTTTATGCCGGCGGCTTGCGTGGGGTTGATACACACCGCCCCCGTAGTCTATGGGACCCCCACCAACGGTCAGCCCATCTTCAGCTCCAGAAAAGGCAAATTCCTGATAGCCAGCATTGACAACCGTTGCTAACACCCTAAAATCCTCGATATCCATCTTTGTAGCTGCTCTTTGGGCATTGAGGTCTTCTGCCTCCAGCGCATTCGAATTCACGTCGTACAATGTAATCGTGGATGTTTTCTGCCAATTCGGGTTATCTACAGATGCGAAGTTGAATTCATCATAAAGTGTCGCACCGTTGAATTCGACCTCTTCACCATCCCCGATCCATACATAGGATGATTCAGGGCGCCAGATGTCTGTTGGGTAAGTAGTAGGATCTCCCAAGATTGCTACATCATTGGACCAGGTAGTCGCAGAGGAACCCAAGATGGATATCAATGAAATATTTTCAGGATTAATGATTGTGGCCGTCGGATCAACCAATTCAGTCGGCTCGGCAATTCTCCAGCTCGTATTCTGGGCCTCTTGCGTCAACATGTTTCGATCTCTCATTCCTGGATAGATCGTGTAAGCAGGTGTCAACACACCCAGAGAGTATCTACCATAGGGATCCTGCTGGACCACTTCCAGGGTCTGACCCGATACTGGGTCAAACGCCACATTGTAGGATCTTTGCGTAACCCCAGACCTATGATTGTTGGTGACCGTCGCGAGTTGGATATTTGGATAGCTTTCTATAGTGGCGAGTGCACCATAAACCTCAAATTCGTTGTTGGCGTTGTTTTGAAATCTGCCGCTGGCGTAGCTCTCCTGTATCACACCGAGATGATCAAAGTTGTCAAGTCGCCGCTCCAGCTCGCCTCCGGGACCATAGTGCCCCACGTGCAAGTCGCTCACCAAGTAACGGTTGACAGTCTCACTGATCAAACGGTCGCCGGCATCAAAAGTGCGGAGGGACTTGAGCGACCCGACAGCGGAAGCCAAATTCCTTAACGTAATCTTTTTGTTGCGCTTGAAAACGTACGGCTCACCTTGGATCACGCCCGACTGCTGTCCCGTATGCTCTGTCAAGTCTATGGTTCTCAAATCAATCAGGTGAGGTTCAAAAACCTGGAACTCGTATTCAGTATGCCCAGGCACTGCATGCACATCGGATTGTTGGCGAACCTCTTCCAGCACTGAGACATTTTCATAGCTAACCCCTGGTCCCGGAATGAATCTAGAATAAGCCAAGATCTCCTTGAAAGCATTACTCACGCCCGCCTGGGCGACTTTGACTCTCTCAGCTTCGGTCAATTCCTTGTAAGCCTGATCCAGCAGAATCGGCTCGTATGAAGTCATGCCAGACGAAGGATTGGACTGATCCACCATGGCGTACCCATACTTGGTGGTCGTGCTTACATCTCGCCAGTTGTCAGTCAATGAGATCGACTTGACCCTAACGCCGCCACCGTACTTGAAGTCGCTATCTACGGCAAGATTGGCCTGAAGAATATTGGAGTTGCTATTCAACTTACCGTTAGCATTAATCTGTAACCGGACGTAATCGTCATTTTGACTCTGGAGCGTCGCTGCAAACTCGTGGACTACGCCCACTGTTGACGTTGGTAGATTGACATCAGCACCTCCAGGCCCTACGCCAACCGGCTGCTGTTCCTCGACATAGACCCTAACTCTCAAATTACCCTGAGGCAACCCACCCTGGACATCTTGTAAATACCCTGATAGCGTTCCATCAAACGATACATTTCCCAGTAGATAAGGAAAAGACCGTCCGAATGTAGGCTGGCGATAGGTATCCGACTCATAGTCCAGCTCCATGGTACTCCCCAGCGGGTTGACCACCTTTCGAAGACTCCAGACATCCACGTTCTTCGCTGAGAACTCGGTCGTCAAACGATCAAGGTTGTTGTTTTCGGTAGGCCAATAATCACTTTTAAAAGATCCCCAAAGGTCCCTGAATTCACGATTGTAGCTAGGATTCTTCGTGATCTTAACCGTGACGGGATGATAGCTGCCGTCTCTCGGAAACTCGCCGGAGATCATCGTAAAGGCATCGTGGTATTGCCGATTGCCAAACGAATACCGATCATGATAGGCGCAATAGATTGAGCTCCCATCTTCCTTTGTTATCCTTACAATATCTCCGTCTTGGACCTCCCCAAGGTCCAACAAATTACCTTGGACATTGCCCAATCGGAAAGAGGTCTGCCAGGAAGGACCTTCTAGGTCGTATCCAAATTGCGTACTCGGAATGAGCTGATGGCCATTCTTACCTTTGAAAGCCACTTTCTTCAAAGTGAGCTTTCCTGTCAGGACTTTTGTAG
>JBCCXG010000687.1:0-3760 GCA_039191945.1 Bacteroidota bacterium | reverse complement strand
GTACCTTCAGGGGAGTGTGTACCGGTGATGGTTACTGTGCGTGTTACGTTCTTATCAGCGATGAAAACAGAAAGATCATTCCTCTTTTGCAGGTTTGATGTTCCGTCTGTTCTGACACTGGTAACCAATCTAGACACGCCTTGAGGAAAGAAGAAATCTACATTGGTAGGCTCAAGCTCTTCTTGGTCGTTGTACCCATGGTCGGCATACGCGGCAGTGTAGGAATCCATCACTGCTAGTGAAGTGGTGATGATACCCGTAGCTACTTGCAACTTAGGACTCTCTTTGAAGTTTCCGTTGCGAGGATCGGTAGCTCGGCCTTGGATCACCAAAACGCCTGGGTTCAATTCATCTGCATAAGGGAATTCAAAATTTTCGCTTTTCCTTGAAGTAGAAGTACTGCTGTTAGGAAAATCTTCGGCTTTGAACTCAACACTCCCTACTTCCATCTCCTTATCTCCATATTGGTAGAAAGTAGTAAGCGTCCATACTTTTCCTTTAGGCAACATTTTAGGTGGTAATACCGCTGACATAGTGAAAGGCACTTGTCCACCGTGAACTTCGAGGGGGTTGGGATCCACTTGCAAATCCTGGTCTGCTGCAAGTTTCACCATTTTAGCCAGAGAACAGCCTGATAGAATCACGGCACTCAGAACAATCCCCAAGGCAAGGTTGAAAAGTTTCATTTTGATCATGGTTTACGTTTTATGCTATTCAAATTCGCCCCAAAGGGCGCTTTTAATTTTTGCAATAATACTGAAAAATAAACATTAGAATGCCTGCGTTACAAAGAAATAGACAGCGACGAATTATCTTTGCTCAAAGGCTATAGAGAATTGAATAAAGTCCAGATCTTCTTTGAACAGCACGCGTTCGGAGTGTGTACAAGGTTAGGTGAAAAATTTAACCTGCCCACCTCCAATATCCGCCTATCCTTCATTTACGCCTCTTTTCTGACTTTTGGATCGCCGATCCTGATTTACCTGGCGTTGGCATTTATCATGGATTTCCGGAAAATGCTTCGCCGCCGGCACAACTCCCTTTGGTACTACTGACCGCTACTGGATTTCGCTAAAACGTTTGCGGCCCGCTACAAAATATTGATACACAACGGGACTTTTCTCTCCACTGCCGAGTCCCAACAGTGGTCGACCTTGTCGTTTTTTCCATGTGGTAGGGGACGAACCCAGGTAGTCGAATAGCGCGGAAAACACGGCCCTGGTATGAGCGAAGGAGTTACTTTTCCAAAACACGAAAGCGGCCAGAATGTCCAGCACTAGGCGGACGGGCAGTTTCCACCAAAGTTCATTCAGGGGCATATTTTTGGTAAGCAAGGTGAGGTTGTTTCGAAAATTGAGGTAGGTCTTACGTGGATTGGTGGCCGAGAGCGTTCCTCCTCCGACATGATAAACGGTGCTGGATGGCAGACATGCCAGCTGATGACCAGCAGCCCGAAGTCGCCAGCAGAGGTCAATCTCTTCCATGTGAGCAAAGAAGTCGATGTCGAAGCCCCCCACCTCGTGAAACAGCTTCGACCTGACGACCATGGCTGCGCCGCTCGTCCACAAAGTTTCGATCATCTCATCGTACTGACCTGTATCCTTTTCGATCGTGTCAAACACCCGGCCCCTGCAGTAAGCATAGCCCAGCGGATCGATGAAACCTCCCGCAGCCCCGGCGTATTCAAAAGCGTCCCTGTCCGAGAAAGCCTTGATCTTGGGCTGGACGGCAGCGAAGGTAGCGTTCTGATCCAAAAACTCGATGAGGGGTGCTATCCAGCCCTCGGTGACCTCGATATCTGAATTGACCAGAGCGTAATACTCAGCCTCCACGTGCTGAAGGGCCTCGTTGTAGCCTCCCGCATAGCCACTGTTTTTGTCCATCTTCACGATTTCGACGTCTGGGAAGTTGGTAGCCATGACCTCTAGTGAATCGTCGGTCGAGGCATTGTCGGCTACGATGACATGCTGGCTGCCGCAATGTTGTAGGAGCGTAGGTAAGAATTGCCGCAAAAAGTTGGATCCGTTGTAGTTGAGGATCACCGCAGCGTATTTCCTCATTACATCATATTGTTGAAATCAAACCCCGGGATATTGGGCAGCAGCCCGTCCGTAGCTTTCTTCAGGTGCTCTTTGCTCGCCACTTCTACCTCCTTCATGGCCTTATTGACGGCTGCGATGATGAGGTCTTTCATGAGTTCTCTATCGTTGTCGGCATACAAGGAGTCATCGATTAGCAGAGACACGATCTCCTTATGGCCGTTCACCACGGCTTTGACCATGCCAGCGCCAGCTTCCGCCTCGACATTAATTGTACTCAATTCCGACTGGGCTACTTTCATCTTCTCCTGAACCTCCTTCAGCTTGCCCATCATTTTCATCATATCAAACATATACCGCTCAGTTTCTTATCAGTACAAAGCTACCCGTTTGACGTATTGTTTCGTTTTCTGAATTGAGAAAAGTGAGGTCATAGAAATATACCCCGCCAGGAGCCCGACTTCCCCTGTAGGTACCATCCCAGCCCACCTCTGCGGATTGTGAGGTGAAAACCACTTCACCCCACCGGTTGTAGATCTTCCAATTGATGGCCTCATTGGTGAGCCCAATGAGTCTGAGCTCATCGTTTAGGAAGTCTCCGTTCGGGGTGAAAGCATCGGGAAGGTACGCACGGTACTCATAGTCAACAGGTACCCGATTGGACTCGATGATCGTGCCGTCGGCATAGATGGTTCTCAGTAAGATTTCCTGTCTGGGCCCCAGAGGCTCCTCCAGGAATACCTCGACAGGGTTGTCAGGGTTGCTAATGGTTTTTTCTTGTCCAGCACCCACCACCACAACCTGTTGGAGAAAGTTACTCGCAAGTTGATTTTCTGCGGCCTTCCAAGTGACCAGCTGTTGGTTGATCCGAGTCTCCCTCGACTGAACAAAAGAGGTCAAGATCTCTGCTGGTGGCACGACATTTCCACAGGTGTCCGAAAAACCGATGCGATAGATGTATTCTCGGAAAGGGGAGACGTTGCGATCTACAAATCCGGGAAACAAGGTGTCCAGTGGCTCAGGGTCGAAGCCAAGCACTTCCCGTTCTCCCTCGAACCCACCAATCGCAATCTCGTCAAAGTACAAAGCAATATCGCCGCCTTCGTACGTAGCGTATGCATTCTCGATCGCCGCGTCGACGGCGTTGGGGTTGTCGCGGCACACATTACCCCCCTCAATCACGGCCTCGTTGCAGGTGGAGAGGGCGTTGAGTCGGAAGCAGATATCGTTTTCTGTATCGGTAGTGAGCGTGGGGAAGAAGAGGGAGTCCGAAGTGATTTGCCCTGAAAAAACAGTGATCGGTGCCGCGGTTCTGCCGACGCTATATTGTAACTCATAACGCTGCTGAGGGTCCCAATCCAAAAAGACGGTGGCATCCACGCTCGTCAGACAGCTTCTGGAGAGTCTTAGTCCGGTGATGCGGCCATTGTTGGTGAACTCTCCGACGTCCACCGTTTGGGTGGTGACTCCGCAGTTGCGCGTAGCGTCTTCATAAACGCCTTCTACTCGGATCGTCTTGAGCCCTGGCGTCGAATACCTGTAAGGTACCGAGCTGCTCCCATCGGTGATAACCTCATTTCCTTCTTCCAGGAGCACAGCGTAGGAGGGGTAGTTGTCGTCGGTTACGATGACCTCTACGGTACTGTCCTCGCACTTGATGACCTCGAATTCGGGCGCGGTTGAGTCAAGGACCTCTACAAAAAGGGTATCGGTTTTCGGGC
>JBCCXG010000686.1:0-3762 GCA_039191945.1 Bacteroidota bacterium | reverse complement strand
CAACCCTTCAACCGCCGAAGGCGAATCAACCTATCAACTCTCTCAATTATCCATTCCCACCTCTGGTCAAAAACTAAACAACCAACTCTTCAACTTCTATCAACTCATCAACCTATCAACTCTTTGTCAACCCTTCAACTTATCAACTTTCCCTATTATCAATTTTCAATTCTTCATTATCAATTCTCGACTATCTTCGAGATCACACGAAAAGTTGACCCTAATGAAACGCTACTTAGTTGCTTGCCTACTCGTCATGGCAATCTTTCCCCTTAATGCTCAGCGCAAGAAAAAAACCGAGGTCGTCGCCAAGCCTCCGTTGGACAGCTTATACCAAGGCCTCAAGTGGAGAAACATTGGACCCTTCAGGGGAGGTCGATCCGTCGCGGTTGCCGGAGTGGTTCAAGATCCGCTGACTTATTACATGGGTACTACCGGTGGTGGCATGTGGAAGACTGAAGACGCAGGGATCAGCTGGAAAAATATATCCGATGGCCAACTCAAAACCGGATCAGTTGGCGCGATCGGTATTTGTGAGTCCGATCCCAATGTGATTTATGTTGGCATGGGAGAGCACGCGGTTCGGGGTGTGATGACCTCTGCAGGAGACGGAGTCTACAAGTCAACAGACGCCGGTAAGACCTGGACCCATGTAGGGCTGGATAGAACGCGCCACATCTCGGATGTGATTGTACATCCTACCAATCCAGATGTCGTATATGTTTCTGCACAGGGCGCCGTGCATGGCCGCACCACGGATAGAGGTATTTACAAGTCCGTCGATGGGGGTAAGACCTGGCAAAAAACGCTCTACATTGACGATAAAACGGGCGCTTCAGGCTTGACCATGGACATGACCAATCCAAGAATCCTCTACGCGAGCATGTGGCAGCACATTCGCTATCCTTGGACAGTAGAGAGCGGTGGTGCAGGATCTGGTATCTACAAATCACTGGATGCCGGAGAGACTTGGGAAAAGCTGACGGAGGGACTGCCAGAGGTGATCGGGAAGTCTGGAGTTTCCGTATCCAGAGCGATGCCTGAGCGTGTCTTTGCCGTCATCGAAGCGGAAGGTGAAGAAGGCGGCGTGTACCGGTCAGACGATGGAGGTAAGAAGTGGACACAAACCAGCAACAATCGAGTGACGATCGCGAGGTCATGGTATTACATGGAGATCTTTGCTGATCCCCAAAATGCCGAGACGGTCTATGTCCTGAATGCTCCCGTCCTACGATCGATTGATGGCGGACGCTCATTCACGCCGATACCGGTGCCGCATGGGGACAACCACGACTTGTGGATCAATCCTACGAACAACAAAAACATGATCAATGCCAATGATGGTGGGAGTAACGTCACTTTTAATTACGGTAGGAGCTGGTCGAGCCAGCGCAATCAGCCCACCGCGCAGTTTTATCGGGTCATCGCTGACGAGCAGTTTCCTTACTATGTGTACGGGGGCCAGCAAGATAATTCGGCTATTGCCATTGCAAGTAGAAATGGGGAGTCTGGGATCGGTTGGAAGGATTGGTATTCCGTCGCAGGCTGTGAAAGTGCTTATCTCGCCTTTGATCCGAAGACTCCGGATCGAGTGATTGGTGGATGTTACCAAGGCATTATCGAAGTGTGGGACAAGGCAACCGCCACCGGCAAAACGGTCAATGCCTATCCAGAGATTGGTCTGGGTAGCTTGCCGAAGGATCAGAAGTACCGCTTCAATTGGAACGCACCGATCTTCACATCTCCGCACAACCGAGATGTGGTGTACCATGCTGGTAATAAGCTACTGAAGTCTGCAAACGAAGGGTACACATGGGAAGAGGTAAGCCCTGACCTCACGCGAAACGATACTGCGAAGCACGGTGCCGGAGGAGGACCGTTTACTAACGAAGGTGCCGGTGGGGAGAACTACAACACGATCTTATATGCCGTGGAGTCGCCGCATGAGCAGGGGACCATCTGGGTAGGCTCTGATGACGGCTTGGTGCATCTTACAAGAGATGCCGGAGACAATTGGTCCAATGTGACACCTTCCGGCTTACCCGAATCGATGATCAATAGCATCGAAGTATCGCCACATGATCCGGGGACAGCCTATATTTCAGTGTCTCGTTACAAGTTCAACGACTTTGCACCGATGGCGTACAAGACTTCCAACTACGGGGCCAGCTGGACCCCCATTAACAGTGGAATTGCGGAGGAGTCTTTTATTCGCGTGATACGAGAAGATTCCAAGACCAAAGGGCTGTTGTACGCTGGTACGGAAACCGGAATTTATATCTCCTTCAACGATGGAGCATCGTGGCAGCCCTTTCAGTCGAACTTGCCTGTGGTCGCCATCAACGATTTGACGATCCGCGACAACGATCTCATTGCCGCTACCGCCGGACGTAGTTTTTGGATACTGGATGATTTGGGTGCTTTGCAGCAATCCGGAGGTACGTTCACGAGTGATACGGTGACCCTCTTCCAACCAAAAGACACCTATCGGTTTGTGGGGGGAGGGGGTCCTGAGCCACCCGCCAACATGGGTCAGAATCCGGCGAACGGAGTGTTGATTGATTATTTCTTGGCAGAGAAACTAGATTCCACAGTCTTGACGCTGAAAGTCATCGATGGCAATGGCGATGTGATCCGCACCATTAGCAATCAGAAGAATGAAAAGCAGCGATCCTGGCCTGGCGGCCCACCACCACCGGCGGTGCTACCTACAGAGAAAGGACTGAATCGATTTGCCTGGGACTTTCGACGGGACTACATCCCTCACGTGGATGATGTTTTTGTCTTTGGAGACTATCGGGGACACATGGTCGCACCAGGAGATTACAGGTTGCGAATGGTGTTGACGGCGGATTCTGTGGAAACGACCGTGAAGGTATTGGCGGATCCACGGCTCAATCGATCCGCGTCAGATTATATGGCGCAGCAGTCCTTACTGAGAGAGATAGAGGCTACGGTCATTGACATTCATGAGTCGGTCAATGACATGCGCTCTGCGAAAAAACAAATTCAGTCTTTCCAACAACTGCTAGAGAACCTTGAAGGGATGCAGGATTTAGCTGATTCTGGCCAATCGACCATTGATCAGATCAATCAGTGGGAATCCAACTTGATTCAGGCCAAGCAGAAGACCTTTCAGGATGTCATCAACTTCCCCAATCAACTCAACGCAGAATTGTTGAGCTTAAAGAACCGCATCGATAGTCATGACCCCGTTCCTACGGATGGTGAGAAGGAACGGCTGCAAGATCTATTGTCCGATTGGGAGGTGTTCACGAGAGAGCGTGACGAAGTGATCAAGGAAAAAATGGTGGAGCTCAATCAGTCCTTCCGCGAAAAGGATGTCCCTCATATCATCGTGAAGGAAAAGGAGAAGACGGGATCCTAAGGACCAATCCAAGTCCGCCTGGCGGCCTGTACTAAAAGTTCGGGCTCGGCTTTTTTGGTGGAGCTTGTGAGACTGGTAGCGTCGGATAGTGAGGCGGGCCATCGGAGTGGCTGCCGTCTCCATTTGCCTTCCTGAGTCCTGCTGTTCTGCCAGCTTGAGTTGATCCGTGGGTTGGAGTCTCAGGTCAGGCCTTAACCATGCGAGCGATTTCTGGGTACGCAACCGGGTGGCTCGCTACAAAATTTTGAACTGGCTCCTATTATTTTATATTACCAGGGGCTGAGCATAGACTACTTACCCAGTTACTTCCGGCATATAACCAGGTTGGTATTCAGAACCAACTGGTTACTTCCAATATGTAACCAGGTTAGTAT